>CAZNTY010000189.1:0-11347 GCA_964576085.1 uncultured Undibacter sp.
GCCATCCGCGCCGTGAAAAAGGAGGTACCGGAGATCGGCATCCTGTGCGACGTGGCGCTCGACCCCTTCACCAGCCACGGCCATGACGGCCTGCTGCGCGACGGCGCCATCCTCAACGACGAGACCGTCGCCGTGCTGGTCCGGCAGGCCCTGGTGCAGGCCGAGGCCGGCTGCGACATCATTGCGCCGTCCGACATGATGGACGGTCGGGTTGGCGCGATCCGCAAGGCGCTCGACGCCGCAGATCTCACCGACGTCTCGATCATGGCCTATGCCGCGAAATATGCGTCGGCCTTCTACGGCCCGTTCCGCGACGCGGTCGGCTCGGCGAAGACGCTGACCGGCGACAAGCGCACCTACCAGATGGATCCCGCCAATGGCGACGAGGCGCTGCGCGAGGTCGCGCTCGACATCGAGGAAGGCGCCGACATGGTCATGGTCAAGCCCGGCATGCCCTATCTCGACATCGTCGCGCGCGTGAAGGAAGCGTTCGGCATGCCAACCTTCGCCTACCAGGTATCGGGCGAATACGCGATGCTGATGGCGGCCGCGCAGAACGGCTGGCTCGAGGGCGAGCGCGCGATGATGGAAAGCCTGGTCGGCTTCAAGCGCGCCGGCGCCGACGGCGTGCTCACCTATTTCGCGCCGCGCGCCGCCGAGCTCCTCAGGCGCGGGTGACGGTCGGCATCAAGGTTACATTCCAGCATGGGTGAATTCGCAGTCGGTCAGGGCGTGCCACGCTTTGAAGACCCGCGTCTGGTGCGCGGCGGCGGCCGCTATACCGACGATATCCAGCTTCCCGGCATGGCCTACGGCGTCGTGTTGCGCTCGCCGCACGGCCACGCCCGTATCCGCTCAATCGAGACGACGGCGGCGAAAGCCGCGCCCGGCGTGCTCGCCGTCATCACCGGCGCCGACTGGAAACGGGCCGGGCTCGGCGACCTGCCCTCGCATGGCGGCCTCAAGCGCCGCGACGGCTCGCCGATGTACAAGCCGCGCTACACCGTGCTGGCGGAGACGCACGTGCGCTGGATCGGCGATCCGGTCGCGTTCATCGTCGCGGAAACACCGGCGCAGGCACTTGACGCGCTAGAGCTGGTCCAGGCCGATTACGAGGAATTGCCCGCCGTCACCACCACCGCCGATGCGGTGAAGCCCGGCGCCCCGCGCGTCTACGAGGATTGCCCGGACAATATCGCCTTCACCGAATTCATCGGCGACAAAGCAGCGTGTGACGCCGGCTTCGCCAAGGCGGCGCACGTGATCAAGCACCGCTTCGTCATCAACCGCGTCACCGCCGCCTGCATGGAGCCACGCGGCACGGTGGCACATTACACCTCGGACCGGCGCTATACCGTCTATACGCCGACGCAACGGCCGCATGGCTTCCGTGCCGAGCTCGCCGGCATCCTGAAGGTGCCGGAGCGCGCCGTTCACGTCGTCACCGGCGACACCGGCGGCAGCTTCGGCATGAAGACGCCGATCTTCAACGAGACGCCGCTTGCCTGCTACGCGTCGAAGCTGACCGGACGGCCGGTGAAATGGATCAGCACGCGCACCGAGGCGTTCCTGAGCGACGCGCAGGGGCGCGACAACGTCACCGACGCCGAGCTCGCGCTCGACAAAGACGGGCATTTTCTGGCGCTGCGCGTCACCACGCTCGCCGCCGCCGGCGCCTATATCCAGCCCAACATGCCGGCCTATTTCCTCAATGCCGGCACCATGGCCGGCACCTATCGCACGCCGGCGATCTTCGTCGACACCTCGGGCGTCTTCACCAATACCAATCCGGTGCGGCCTTATCGCGGCAACGGCCGCCCGGAAGCCGCCTTCATCATCGAGCGCATGGTCGAGCTTGCGGCCGCCGAGCTGAAGATCGACAGCACCGAGCTGCGCCGGCGCAATTACATCAGCCCGCAGGAAATGCCGTTCAAGACCGGCCTAACCTTCACCTACGACTGCGGCGAGTTCGAGAAGAACATGGACCTGGCGATGGAGCTCGCCGACTTCGCCGGCTTCGCCAAGCGCCGCAAGGAGGCGCGCAAGCGCAACAGGCTGCGCGGCATCGGCCTCTCGAACACGATTGAACGCGCCGCCGCGCCCGGCACCGAAGGCGCCGAGGTGCGCTTCGACAAGTCTGGCACTGTCACGCTGCTGGTCGGCTCGAACAGCCAGGGCCAGGGGCACGAGACCGTGTTCAAGCAGATCGTCGCCGACAGGCTCGGCCTCCATCCCGACGATATCCGCTACGTCGCCGGCGACACCGACCAGGTGGTCTACGGCGAAGGCACCGGCGGCTCGCGATCCGCCACGATGGGCGGCGCTGCCTCGCTGCGCGCGACTGACAAGGTGATCGAGAAGGCGACCGCGATCGCCGCCCACACGCTCAAGGTCGATCCGGCCGACGTCAAGTTTACCGACGGCGTGTTCTCGTCGCCCAAGACCAACCGCACCATGACGATCAAGGAGGTCGCCGCCGCGGCGCAAACACCGGCCCAGCTGCCGCCCGACATGGAGCCCGGCCTGTCGGCGACGGCCGTCCACACCACGCCGGTCAACAATTACCCGAACGGCTGCCACATCTGCGAGGTCGAGATCGACATCGATACCGGCGTCACCGAGATCGTGCGCTACAGCGTGGTCGACGACGTCGGCACTGTGCTCAACCCGATGCTGCTGCACGGCCAGATCCACGGCGGCATCGCCCAGGGGGCCGGCCAGGCGCTGCTCGAGGACATCCGCTTCGACTCCGCCGGGCAGATGATCACCGCCTCGTTCATGGATTACGCCATGCCGCGCGCACATAATCTCTGCGCCATGACGGTCGAGTCCAACCCGGTGCCGACCAAGACCAACCCGCTCGGCACCAAGGGCGCGGGCGAAGCGGGCTGCGTCGGCGCGCTGCCGGCAGTCGTCAACGCGGTCGTCAACGCCTTGTCGGAGTACGGCGTCACGCACGTCGATATGCCGGCGACGCCGGAACACATCTGGCGCCTCATCAACCGGAGATAGCGGCCCGAGGTGACGCTGCCTCGCGGTTTCTCCTCGCCACATGCAGCCCGCATTCACGGCTGCCGCCGCTTTCCCACCACCAGCGTCCGTTGCGCTCCGGCTCGCCCGACGCAATGGCGCGCGTGCACGGCGCGCAGCCGATCGACACATACCCCTTCGCATGCAGCGGATTGACCGGAATCCGTTTCGCTTTCGCGGCGGCCAGAACATCGTCCCGGCTCCAGTCGATCAACGGATTGATCTTGAGGAGACGACGGGCGGCATCGACGCTCACCAGTCCTGCGCTGCGGCGGGCGGCCGACTGATCGGCGCGCAACCCGCTGATCCAGGCTTCCGCATCCATGAGGGCGCGGTCAAGCGGCGCCGTCTTGCGCACGTCGCAGCAGGCTTCTCGCGCGCTTTTTGAATCGTAAAATCCATCGATACCATGCTTTCCAACCAGCGCCTCAAGCGCGACGTGATCGGGATAGACCGCACGAATCTTCCGGCCGTAGCGACGCTCGGTTTCGGCCCACAACTCGTAAGTCTCCGGAAACAGCCGCCCGGTATCCAGCGTCACGACATCGATGTCGAGGCCGTGCTCGCAAATCCAGTGGAAGATGAGCTGACCATCCACGCCGAAACCGAGGGTAAAAACGATCGTGCCGGCGAGCTCGCGCCGCAACCGGACCAGCCGCTCCGCCGGCGGCAAAGATGCGAGCATCGCATTGAGGCGTTTTGCACGCGCCGCGAGCTCGTCGCTCCGCGCGATGGGCGCGGCGCCGGGCATGTCCAAAATGTCGTCGGGAGCTTGTTCTGACGGCGCTTGATCGAGCATGACTCTGATATGCGCCGGCTAAATTCCGTGTCAAACCCGGAATAAATTTCACGCTTCACCGCGCCGAACAGGCCACGATCGCCGCAAACACGCAGAGGAAAGAATGGCCGTTCTGAATTCCGAGACGTCGCGGCGAACAAAAGAATTACATCGCACGCAGTTTTCCCGGCAGGATCGATGTGCGGGACTCAATTTTCGTGAAATGGCTTTGCACGATCCAGACGGAACTGCCCCGATCACCGTGGGATGCGCATAAAACTTCTCCCCGAAACGACGCCGGAGGAATATTCGCGCCGGCGCTTCACTCCATCGACGCCACCGTGCCGATGCGCGTCGGCTGATAGCCGTCTTTCGCGAGGGCCTGAAAAATATCGTCGGCGTGGGCCGCGTCGCGTGCTTCCAGCGTGACGTCGAGCTTGGCGCCTTTCGCCGGCACATCGAGAAACAACCGCCGGTGCTCGACCTCGAGGATGTTGGCGCCGAGCTCGCCGAGCCTCGTCGCGATCTGGCCGAGCGCGCCCGGCCGGTCAGGGATCGAGACGCGGAACGAGACGATATGGTTCTCGCGCTCGAGCTCGCGCACCATGATCGAGGCGAGGATGCGCGGATCGATATTGCCGCCGCACAGGATCAAGCCGACCCGCTTGTTGCGGAACCGCTCCGGCTTCGCCAGCATGGCGGCGAGGCCCGCTGCGCCGGCGCCTTCCGCCATCGTCTTCTGCAAGGTCAGATAGGCGTTGGCCGAGCGCTCGAGCTGGGCCTCGTCGACCAGGATGATTTCCGACACGAGCTCCCGAACGACCGGCAAGGTCAGCGCGCCGACGTTCTTCACCGCGATGCCCTCGGCAAGCGTCGCGCCGCCGATCGGCCGATGCCCGCCGGTGATCGCGTTCCACATCGAGGGATAGAGCGCGGCCTGCGCGCCGACAATCTCGATGCCGGGCTTCACGGCTCGCGCCGCGATGGCATTGCCCGCGACCAATCCGCCGCCACCGATCGGAACCACCAACACGTCGAGATCGGGCGCGTCCTCCAACATTTCGAGCGCGATGGTGCCCTGCCCGGCGATGATCAGCGGGTCGTCGTACGGATGAACAAGGATCAATCCCCGTGCGCGCATCAGCCGTTCGCAGGCGACCTGCGCCTCCGCGACGGTTTCGCCTTCGAGCACCACCTCGGCGCCGTGCGAGCGGGTCGCGGCAACCTTCACGAACGGCGTCGTCACCGGCATCACGATGGTCGCCGGAATGCCGAGCCGCGCGGCGTGGTAGGCGACAGCCTGCGCATGGTTGCCGGCCGACATCGCGACGACGCCGCGCTTGCGCTCCGCCTCGGCCAAGGCCGAGAGTTTGACCAGGGCGCCACGGTCCTTGAACGAATTCGTAACCTGGAGATTCTCGTATTTGACGAAGACCTCGGCACCGGTCAGCATCGAAAGCTTCGGCGCCGGCAGCATTGGCGTGCGCAGGACCTGCCCGGCAATCACCCGCCGCGCCCTTTCGATATCCGCCAAAGTCACCATCATGCCGCACCCAGCGCCGACCGGCGCCAGCTTGCCGCAGGCCGGCGCCGCGATCTACCCATCTTGCACCGGAATCGACTAACCTCCACATCAGGCTATCCTCGCGCAAATATGGAGAGCGCCGGTGGTGCCGATCGACGTCAAGCCTCATGCCTACGATCCGGAGCAGAACCCGGAGCTGTTCGACGGCGTTCTGGCGCGGCGGGTCGTCGCCTTCATCATCGACTTTGTCATCATCGCGGTGCCGATCGTGTTCGCCGCGATGCTCATCTTTGCCTTCGGCGTGGTGACGCTCGGGCTTGCCTGGGCGCTGTATTGGCTGCTGCCGCCGGCCTCGGTCATCTGGGCCATCGCCTATTTCGGGCTGACGCTCGGCAGCCCGCGCTCGGCTTCGATCGGCATGCGCGTCATGGACATCGAGATGCGCACCTGGTACGGCGCGCCGGCCTATTTCGTGCTGGGCGCGGTGCACGCCATCGCCTTCTGGTTCACCGTGTCGTTCTTCACCCCGTTCGTCCTCTTGGTCTGCTTCTTCAATCGCCGGCGGCGGCTTCTGCACGACATCCTGCTCGGCACCGTCATCATCAACAACCCGGTGCGCGCCCAAAGCCTGCGCGCCTATGGCTTGGCCGGCTAGATGAAAAACGGCTTTGACCGGAGACGATCCAGGCGCAATGCTGAACAATGACATGAAATTCGAGCCGGCTCCGTGACCCAACACTCGCGCGACACCCCGCAGTTTTATCTGACGGCGCCTTCGCCCTGCCCCTATCTGCCGGGCCAGGACGAGCGCAAGGTGTTCACGCATCTCGTCGGCGAACGCGCCGCCGAGCTCAATAACGTCCTCACCCAGGGCGGCTTCCGCCGCAGCCAGTCGATCGCCTACCGGCCGGCCTGCGAGACCTGTCGCGCCTGCGTCTCGGTGCGAGTGGTGGCGGCCGATTTCAAGCCGACAGCCAGCATGCGCAGGGTGTCCGACCGCAATCGCGACGTGGTTGCCGAGATGCGCGGCCCGACGCCGACCTCCGAGCAATACTCGGTGTTCCGCGCCTATCTCGACGCCCGCCACCGCGACGGCGGCATGGCCGACATGACCGTGCTCGATTACGCGATGATGGTCGAGGACAGCCACGTCGATACCCGCCTGGTCGAATACCGGCTGCGCGGGCGGGAAAGCGCGATCACCGGCCACCGCGGCGGCGAACTGCTGGCAGTCGCGTTGACCGACGTGCTGCACGACGGGCTGTCGATGGTCTATTCGTTCTTCGAACCGGATGTCGCGCACCGCTCGCTCGGCACGCTGATGATCCTCGATCATATCGCGCGGGCCCGCGCCATGGGCCTCGCCTACGTCTATCTCGGTTATTGGGTGCCGGGCTCGCGCAAGATGGACTACAAAGGCCGCTTCCTGCCGCAGGAGCGGCTCACGCCCGCCGGCTGGACGCGCGTGACAGGCTAGCCGATCACCGTATCCAGCAACAGCTTGATGTTGAGCACGACGATGACGCCGGCGACCGCCCACGACGCCAGGGCGAGCGGGCGGGAAATGACGAACGTGCCCATTTTCTTCCGACTTGATACGAACTGTACCAGCGGGACGATCGCAAACGGCAGCTGCATCGACAGGATCACCTGACTGAGGATCAGAAGCTGGCCGGTGCCGTGCTCGCCGTAGATCGCCGTGACGACGACGACCGGCACGATGGCGATGCCGCGCGTCAACAGCCGCCGCGCCCAATGCGGGATGCGCAGGTGCAGGAAACCCTCCATCACGATCTGCCCGGCGAGCGTCGCGGTGACGGTCGAGTTGAGGCCCGAAGCCAAGAGCGCCACCGCGAACAGCACCGACGCGATGCCGGCGCCGAGCAGCGGTGACAGCAAGGCATAAGCCTGCTCGATCTCGCTCACATCGGTCCTGCCGCGCGCGTGAAACACCGCGGCGGCGACGATCAGGATCGCGGCGTTGATGAACAGGGCCAGCATCAGCGCAATGGTGCTGTCCGCGGTCGCGAAGCGGATGGCATTGCGCTTGCCGGCCTCGGTCGGCTCGATTTGGCGCGTCTGCACGATCGCGGAGTGAAGATAGAGATTGTGCGGCATCACGGTCGCGCCGATGATGCCGATCGCGATGTAGAGCATCTCGGAATTGGTCACGATCTGCGGAGACGGGATGAAGCCACCGAGGATCGCGGCAACTGGCGGCGCCGCCAGGATGATCTGGATCAGGAAACATATCGCGATCACAATCAGTAGCGCCACGATGAAGGCTTCGAGGAAGCGGAAGCCCCTGTTCATCAAGTAGAGCAGCAGGAACGCGTCGAGCGCGGTGATCAGCGCGCCGCCGATCAGCGGAATACCGAACAGGAGCTTGAGCGCGATCGCCGTGCCGATCACTTCGGCGAGATCGCAGGCGATGATCGCTAGCTCGCAGGCGATCCAGAGCGCGATGCCGACCGGCCGCGGGTAGGCGTCGCGGCAGGCTTGCGCGAGATCGCGCCCGGTCGCGATGCCAAGCCGCGCCGCGAGCGCCTGAAGCAGGATGGCCATCAGGTTGGAGATCATGATGACCGCGAGCAGCGTGTAGCCGAACCTCGAGCCGCCGGCGAGATCGGTCGCCCAGTTGCCCGGGGCCATGTAGCCGACCGACACCATGTAGCCGGGACCGGAAAAGGCGAGCAGGCGACGGGCCCACGAGCCGCCCTGCGGCACCGCGATGGTGGCGTTGACCTCCGACAGGCTCTTCTGACCGTCGGCCAGAGTGAGGTTGCGCCAGCCCGATTTGCCCGACACCGCGTCCACCCTCTGCTCGGTCATCGGCGCTGCCGCCACCTTGGAATTGCTCCGGACTGTATAGCCTAGTTGCGAATGATTTGCAATTGCAGGCTGCTGGAACTCGTGGCCGGGGGCCGGGTTGTCCGAGCCGGGGGTTATCCCTCAGTTTCATCGGGTGTCTGGCCCGTTCCACGCTGTGGAACATGGTCACGCTCGGAGCGTAGGCGGAACTGATTTTATGGCCTGGCGGCTTGTTTTCGCTCTGTGTCTGGCCTGCGCGCCGGCGCTGCCTGCCTGGGCCGCCGAAGGCGCCCACAAGGGCCCCTCCGAGGCGATCTTCGTCGCCCAGCTCGTCGCCCTGATGGTGGTCGGCCGGTTGCTCGGGGAGGCGATGCTGCGGCTCAAGCAGCCGGCGGTGATGGGTCAGCTGATCGCCGGTCTGGTGCTCGGCCCTTCGCTGTTCGGCTGGCTGCTGCCGGACGTGCAACACATGCTGTTCCCGCGCACGCCGGAACAGAAGGCGATGATCGACGCGGTGTCGCAGTTTGGCATCCTGCTGCTGCTGCTGCTCACCGGCATGGAAACCGACCTCAAGCTGGTGCGCCAGAGCGGCCGCGCGTCGATCTTTGCCTCGCTGATGGGCATCGTGGTGCCGTTCGCGTGCGGGGTGGCGCTCGGCGAGTTCATGCCGGACTCGATGTTGCCCGATCCGGGCAAGCGGCTGGTAACGTCGCTGTTCCTCGGCACCGCGCTGTCGATCGCCTCGGTGAAGATCGTGGCGATGGTGGTGCGCGAGATGAATTTCATGCGCCGCACCGTCGGCCAGGTGATCCTCGCCTCCGCCATCATCGACGACAGCGTCGGCTGGATCATCGTTTCGATCATCTTCTCGATCGCGCTGCACGGCTCGGTCGATTTCGCGTCGCTGGCCTGGAGCGTCAGCGGAACCTTCCTGTTCATGGTCGCGAGCTTCACCGTCGGCCGCCGCGCGGTGTTCTTCGCGATCCGCTGGGTCAACGACACGTTCGTCAGCGAGTTCGCGGTCATCACCGCAATCCTCGTCATCATGGGCACGATGGCGCTGATCACCAACATGATCGGCGTGCATACCGTGCTCGGCGCCTTCGTCGCCGGCATCCTGGTCGGTGAATCGCCGATCCTGACCAAGCACATCGACGAGCAGCTGCGCGGCATCATCACCGCGTTCTTCGCTCCGGTGTTCTTCGGCATGGCCGGACTCAGCGCCGACCTGACAATTCTCCACGACCCGACGATTGCCCTGCTCACCGCCGGCCTGGTGCTGATCGCCAGCATTGGCAAGTTCAGCGGTGCCTTCATCGGCGCGGAGCTCGGCGGGCTGACCCGCCGCGAGGGCCTCGCGCTGGCCTGCGGCATGAACGCGCGCGGCTCGACCGAGGTCATCATCGCGACCGTCGGCCTGTCGATGGGCGCCCTGAGCCAGAACCTGTTCACCATGATCGTCGCGATGGCCGTCCTCACCACCACCGCCATGCCGCCGACGCTGCGCTGGGCGCTGTCGCGCATCCCGATGCGCAAGGAAGAAAAGCAGCGGCTGGAGCGCGAGGCGCAGGAGGAAAAGGGCTTCGTGCCCAACCTGGAGCGGCTGCTGGTCGCGATCGACGACAGCTCGAACGGCGCGTTCGCCTCGCGCGTCGCCGGCATGCTGGCCGGCACGCGAGGCATGCCGACCACCGTGCTTCACATCAACGAACAGGCCAACCCGGCGGCGAACGACGGGAAGCGCAAGAGCAAGGTGATGGCCGCGGCGCGAAAATCCGACGTCAAGACGTCGTCCGTCAAAAAAGCAGCCGATCCCGATGCCGACCAAAAGGAAGCGGATGCGAAAAAAGCCGCAAAGGCCGTCACGGTCGACGATCCCTCCCCGCAGGCCGCCAGGCAGGCCAAAAGAGCCGGTGAGAGCGTCAAGCACGCGGCCGCGCAGACCAAGAGCCAGCAGAAGGACGAGGAGAAGGCCGACGCCCCGGTCGAGGTGACGACCATCGTGCACCAGTCGCCGAGCGCCGAGGCGGTCGCGCAGGAAGCGAAGAAGGGCTATGACCTGCTGGTCATCGGCCTCGAGAGCACATCCGGCGACGGCCACGACTTTCATCCCGACGTCACGCAGATCGCGCAGGGCTTCGAGGGCCCGCTGCTCATCACCGCGACTCGCGGGCATCTCGACAAGATGCCGAACGACGACCTCAGCATCCTGGTGCCGGTGAACGGCACCGTGCAGGCGCGGCGCGGCGCCGAGGTCGGCCTCGTCATCGCGCGCGCCACCCAATCGCCGCTGACCGTGCTCTATGTCGCGCCGCGGGACGGCAGCGGCAAGAAAGCGCGGCGCAGCACGGCCACCCGGCGGCACGAGGAAGCGATCCTCAAGGACGTGGTCGAGCTCGCCGGCGGCTACGACATGAGCATCCGCACCGCGGTGCTGTCGGATACCGCAGCCGACGATGCCATCCTCAAGGAGGCGAGACGCCGCAAGCACAACCTGATCGTGCTCGGCGTCGGCCGCCGGCCCGGCGACAAGCTGTTCTTCGGCGACACCGCCGCGGGCCTGCTCGCCGAAGCCGACTGCTCGCTGCTGTTCGTCGGCAGCTAAGGCTAAGGCTGGGAACTTGTCCCGGGCGCAGCGCAGCGTGGAGCGAAGCGAAACGGTGCGCTGCTGAACCGGGACCGTCGCGCACGCCAAGATTGATAAGGTCCCGGCTCTGCGGTGCATCACTTCGCTACGCTCGTGCTGCACCGCGTCCGGGACACCACCATCAAGCTCAGCTCGCCTTGCCGTTTGCGCGAGGCGGCGTGCCGAACGTGTTGCTCTTCGGGAAGCCCTTGGGCGCGAGACGGCCGGCGTCGGCGCGCTTGCCGCGCCAGTCACGCAAGTCCTTCAGCGGCGTCGCGAAGGTACGGCCGGCGGTATCGAACCAGCTCAGTCCCTCGTCGCTCTTGAACGTCTTGACGTCGGCCAGGCCTTTTTCCTTGTAGCGTTGCAGCCGGACGCCGCGGCCGCGCGCCATCTCCGGCACGTCGGCGATCGGGAAGATCAGCATCTTGCGGTTCTCGCCGATGCTGGCGACCATGTCGCCGTTGACGATCGTCAACGCGCGCGCCTCGTCGGCCTTGAGATTGAGCACGGTCCTGCCCTTGCGCGTGGTGGCGAGGCATTCGTCTTCCGCGACCACGAAGCCGTTGCCGCCCTT
>CAZNTY010000190.1:0-1632 GCA_964576085.1 uncultured Undibacter sp.
AAGACAAGCCAGCCAAAACCAGCGCCACCCCAATAGAAAGCAATTGTGACCGCCGACAGGAGCATCCAAGCCACGCCTGCAGCGCTGGCGCGGAAAAAGCCGCTCGCACCTCCATCCAGGGCGACAAGACCGATGCCGATAAACGCCGCCAGCAATCCAATCTTCTGCACGCCCGAAACAGGTTGGTTCAAACGTATCGCGGCGAAAATCACAACGAAAACTGGAATCGTCGCGGAAATAATCGTGCCGACCGAGGCTGACGTCCCGGCGACGCCGTAGGCCCGCGCCACTTGACCGATACCAATGCCGAGGACGCCGAGTGCGGCCATGCGCGGCAATTCTCACCACGGGGCCGGTGTTTGCCGACAAAGAACGGCACCAATAACGGCACGGCAAAAGCGAACCGCAACGCCGTGAGCATTAACGGCGGCAGGGTTTGCAGGCCAATTTTTGTAACGGGAATCGAGAGCCCCCACATGATGGCGAGCAAAAGCAATGCCGCCACGCTCTTCACGCTGACCTCAGATCTTGAACACCTTTCGTCCGGAAGCCTGGCACGCGCGGACCAAGTCCTCCAGGCACATCTTCATATTTTACTTTTAAAGCAGAGAAATAATACGATTTATCAAAGTGATATTGTATTTCTTTTATAAAATAGATCATTAGACTAGAACCTGCTGGCCGTCGAAGGCCGGCTCAATATGGGGCGGTAGCTGCCGGCGCAGCGCCTCGTAATCGAGATCGGAGTGCAGATTGGTCAGGATCGCGCGCCGCGGGGCGACCCGGGCGATCCAGTCCAGGCTCTCGGCCAGGCTCATGTGGCTCGGGTGTGGGTCGTGCCGGAGTGCATCCACCACCCAAATATCGAGCCCGGCCATCAGCGGCAGGCTCTCGGGCGGCAGCGCCTTGATGTCGGCGGAATAGGCCAGCCCGCCGAACCGGAAGCCGAGGGAGGCGATGTCGCCGTGCTCCTGGAGCACCGGCAGGACCGTGATCGGGCCGCCCTCGCCCGCTATATCCACGGTGGTTCCGGCGACCAGCCGATGCTCGCGCAGGGTCGGCGGATAATGGCCGCCGGGCGGCGTCTCGAAGCAATAGCCGAAGCTGGCGTGGAGCCGTTGCGAGGTTGCCTGGTCGCAATAGATGTCGACCTGGCGCCGATGTTTGACGAACAGCGGCCGCAGATCGTCGATGCCGTGGGTGTGGTCGGCATGCTCGTGGGTGTAGAGCACGCCGTCGAGCCGGTCGACGTTCGCCTCGAGTAACTGCTCGCGGAGGTCCGGGGTGGTGTCGACCAGCAGGCGGGTCGTCCGGCCGTCTCCAGCGATCTTTTCGACCAACAGCGAGCAGCGCCGTCGCCGGTTCTTCGGATTTGCCGGATCGCATGCGCCCCAACCCAGGCCAACCCGCGGCACGCCCATCGACGCGCCGCAGCCAAGGATCGTGAACCGCATCGTCATGCCGCCACCGGGCGCGGGACCTTGGCGAACAGCCGGAAGAAGTTCTCCGTGGTCTCCTGAGCGATCTCGTCGAGCGTGACGGCGCGGGTTTAGGCTTGCACCCGGTCGGTCTAGACAACAAAAGCCGGCTCATCGCGCTTGCCGCGATAAGGGCCGGGCGCGAGATATGGCG
>CAZNTY010000191.1:0-2977 GCA_964576085.1 uncultured Undibacter sp.
TCGCACGGACCGGCCTGCCGAGCCGAAGCTCCGAAGGAGCGAAGGCTGGAGGCCACGCCGAGAATTGAACTCGGGTACCCGGTTTTGCAGACCGGTGCGTAACCACTCCGCCACGTGGCCGTGCAGGCCGATTTGCCTGCGACACAGGCTATATAGGAGCCGCGGCATCGCGACAACATGCGGTGTGTTCCGGGACACCCCGAGTTGCCTTTTGCGTTCGCTTGCCGCAGAAGATCGGGACCTCGGCCAGCTTGAGGGCAGCAATGAGCGACTTTGCCGCCGCGCGGCGCAACATGGTGGACGGCCAGGTCCGTACGCAGGACGTCACCGATCTCCGGCTGATCGGCGCGATGCTTGACATTCCTCGCGAACGCTTCGTGCCGGCCGCTCAGGCCGGTCTGGCCTATCTCGATCTCGATCTTCCGGTCGGCAAAGGCGGCGCGGGGCGCCGTCTGCTCAAGCCGATGGTGCTGGCCAAGCTGATCCAGGCGGCCGCGCCTGAAAGCTCCGAGCGGGTGCTCGATGTCGCCTGCGGCACCGGCTATTCGTCCGCGGTGCTGGCCGAACTCGCCGGCGAGGTGACGGCGCTGGAGGAAGACCCCGCGCTCGCCGCGCAGGCCGAGAAAAATCTGGCTGGCCGGGCCAAGGTCGTGACCGGGCCACTGACCGCCGGATGGCCGGCCGGCGGGCCCTATGACGTGATTCTCTTCAACGGGGCGAGCCAGATCGTGCCGCAGTCGCTGTTCGGCCAGCTCAAGGATGGCGGCCGGCTGGTCTGTGTCCTCGGCACGTCGCCCGGCAAGGCGATGCTTTATTTGCGCAGCGGCGCCGAAGTCGGCAGCCGGCCGCTGTTCGATGCCGCCGCCCCCCTTCTGCCCGGTTTTGTCAAAGCGCCGGCCTTCGTTTTCTGACCACCCGGATATTGCCTGCGGCACTGCGGCTTATCGGCCACGGGAACAAAGTTCCTGTGGGCCATGGCCGGGCAGGGGTTTTAAGGCCTGGACCGCCCGCATAAGGTGACAGACTCAAGTTTCAGGTCGTGCAGGGTTCGGGCCGCCTTTTCGCTGTCCGAGTGGGTCGCTCATGTTGCGTCGGGCTGTCACTGTTGGGTTGCGATTGAGTGTGATCGCGGCGACCACCGCCGGCGCTCTCGGCGCTGTTGCGACTGTTGCCCGGGCCGAGACGCTCGAGTCGGCCCTGATCGAGGCCTATCGGAGCAACCCGTCGCTCAATTCGCAGCGCGCGGCCGTGCGGGCCACCGACGAGAACGTGCCGCAGGCGCTGTCCGGCTATAGGCCGAAGATCACCGCCAGCGGCTCGGTCGGTGAGCTTTATCAGGACACCACGACCAAGACGACCAGCGCGCCCAATCCCTACATCAACCTCAACGGCACGGTGGCGCCGGTGAGCTACGGCATCACGGCGACGCAGACGTTGTTCAACGGTTTCCAGACCGGCAACCGCACCCGGCAGGCCGAAAGCCAGGTGCTCGCGGCGCGCGAAACACTGCGCTCGACCGAACAGACCGTTCTGCTCAATGCCGCGACCGCGTATATGAACCTGCTGCGCGATACGGCGATCCTCGATCTGCAGAAGCGCAACGTCGAGGTGCTGCAGGAGCAGTTGCGCCAGACCCGCGACCGCTTCAATGTCGGCGAGGTGACGCGCACTGACGTTGCGCAATCGGAATCGCGTCTGGCCGCCGGCCGGTCGTCGGTGCTGACCGCGGAAGCCAACTACAAGACCTCGGCTGCAATCTATCGCCAGGTGATCGGCCACGACCCGGTCAATCTCACGGCGGCAAGCCCGGTCGATCGCTTCTCGCCACGCACGCAGACCGAAGCGGTGGCCTTCGGCAATGCGCAGCATCCGAACGTGCTGACGGCTCAGTATAACGTCGATGCCGCGCTGTCGCAGGTGAAGGTGGCCGAAGGCGCGCTGATGCCGAACCTGTCATTGCAGGGCAGCGTCCAGAAGAACCAGATGAGCTCGCTGACCGCTGTCTCGGCGCTGAACCTGCAGGTGCTCGGCGTCCTGACCGTTCCCATCTATCAGGGCGGCGCCGAGTATTCCGCGATCCGCCAGGCCAAGGAAACGCTCGGGCAGCGCCGCATCGATCTCGATACCACGCGCGACAGCGTGCGGCAGGGCATCGTGCAGTCGTGGGGCCAGCTCGAGGCGGCCAAGGCCAACATCGAAGCGACCCAGGCGCAGGTGCAGGCCTCCGAGATCGCGCTCAATGGCGTGCGCGAGGAAGCGCGGGTTGGCCAGCGCACCACGCTCGATGTCCTCAACGCGCAGCAGGAACTGGTGAACGCGCGGGTGTCGCTGGTCAGCGCGCAGCGCGACCGGGTGGTGGCGTCCTATGCGTTGCTGGCGGCGGTCGGCCGCCTGTCGCCGCAGACGCTCGGCCTGCGCGTCCCGGTCTATGACGCGCAGGTGCATTACCAGCAGGTCCGCGATTCCTGGGCCGGCGTCCGCAATCCCGACGGCCGCTGACCGCGCACCTGTCCACAGTTTCAGCCCCGCTCGATTTCGCGCACTACAGTTGCTTGGCTGGCGTATAAAGTGTTGTTGCGCGATTCGTGCGATTCGCGCCCGCATACCGGATTTGCACAAGACCGCGAGGTACCGGCCATGAGTCAACCGGCGAAGGCGCAAGAACCCTCGATGGAGGAGATTCTGGCCTCGATCCGCCGGATCATCGCGGACGACGATGCAAGCAAGCCGGCGAAGCCGCCGGAGCCCGCCGCGCCGCCGCCGGCCGCCGTCACCGCGATGCCGGAGCGGCCTGCGCCGCGTCCCGTGCCCGCGCCGCCTCCGCCGCGCCCGGCGGCACCGCCGCCTCCGGCCGCAGAGGTCAAGCCGCCCGCACCACCACCGCCCGTGCCGCCTCCGGCTGCGCCGTCGGCCGACGTGCTCGATCTCACCGAGGCGATGACGGCGCCCGCGCCCGCCGCGCCGAATTTCCGCACCA
>CAZNTY010000192.1:0-7656 GCA_964576085.1 uncultured Undibacter sp.
CCACGGCGGTGTCGTGCAGGGCCTCGGCCAGGTGCTGATGGAAGGCGCGGTCTACGACAAGGACGGCCAGCTCATCACCGGCTCGTTCATGGATTACGCGATGCCGCGCGCGCGGCACACGCCGGAGTTCGTGGTGGAGAACCATCCGGTGCCGGCCACCACCAATCCGCTCGGCACCAAAGGCTGCGGCGAAGCCGGCTGCGCCGGCGCCCTCACCTCGGTGATGAACGCGGTCGTCGACGCGCTCGCCGACTACGGCATCCGCCACATCGACATGCCGGCTTCGCCCTCGCGGGTGTGGGCCGCGATCCAGGAGGCTGAGAGCCGGCGCGCGTAATCGCGCCGCATGGCCCGCGGGAGGAAAATGCACTGGCCCGGGACGCCGGGACCGGCCATAGTCCGCCGCTTCCGGGATCCATATTCATGACCCAGGCCAGCGGCACCCTGCGCCGGCGCGTCACGCCCGACACGCGCCTCGTCACCTCGATCGGCGCCGCGCATTTCGTGTCGCACTATTACATCCTGCTGCTGCCGCCGCTGTTCGACATCGTGCGCGCGGATTACGGCGTGAGCTACACGCGGCTCGGGCTTGCTCTGGTCGCCTTCAACGTCGTCTCAGCCGTTTTCCAGACGCCGGCGGGCTTCCTGGTCGACCGGTTCGGCGCGCGCGTGCTGCTGCTCGGCGGACTGCTGCTCGGCGCCGTCGCCTTTGCCATTGCCGGACTCGTCAATTCGTTCTGGGTGCTGGTCGCGATGTTCGCGGTCGCCGGCATCGGCAACACGGTGTATCATCCGGCCGATTATGCTCTGCTGTCGCATCACATTCCGGCGGAGCGGGTGGCGAAGGCATTCTCGATCCACACCTTCGCCGGCATGGTGGGCTCCGCCGTCGCGCCCGTCACGCTGCTGCTGATGCAGGATCATTGGGGATGGCGTGGCGCGTTCATCGGCGCCTCGTCGCTCGGCTTTGCCGCTGCGGGGCTGTTGCTGGTGCAGCGCGAGGAACCGCCGCGGGGCCTGCCTGTCGCAAAGCCTGCATCCGGCCAAGCGGAGCAAAGCGGCTGGAACCTGCTTCTGTCGGCCCCGATCCTCCTCAACCTGGTGTTTTTCATGCTGCTCGCGCTGACCAATGGCGGCATGCAGAATTATTCGGTGGTGGCGCTCACGGCGCTTTACGGCACGTCGGCGGCGGTCGCCAATGCCGCATTGACCGGCTTTCTCGCCCTCACCGCGATCGGCGTCCTGATCGGGGGCTATCTCGCGACGCGCACCGAGCGGCACGACCTGGTGGCGGCGGCCGGCATGCTCGCCGCCGCAGCACTCGCGGCCCTGGTTGCCGGCCTCGATCTCGGCAATGTGCTCCTCATCACGGCGATGTCGGTGGGTGGTTTCTTCAACGGCATCATCATGCCGTCACGCGACATGATTGTGCGCGCGGTGACGCCGCCCGGCTCGTTCGGCACGGTGTTCGGCTTCGTCACCACCGGCTTCAACATCGGCGGCATCGTCGCGCCGTTGATCTTCGGGCTCGCAATGGATCACGGTGAGCCGCAGTGGGTGTTCTGGCTGGTCGCGATTGCGAGCCTGGTGACGATTTTCACGCTCACCGGATCGCGCGCCTCGACCCGCTAGGCTCCGACTAACCGCACACCCAAACGCGGCGCCAGCGCCAGCCATACGGCGTGGCCACCCGCACCCTGCGGTAACAGCCGGAGTAATAATAGGGCCCATAACCGGCGTAATACGGATAGCCGTAATAGCCGGCGCCGAAGCCAAGGCCGAACCCTACTGCCGGGCCCCAACCCCAGCCGCCATGCCAGCCGTGATGCCAGCCACCACCGTGCCAGCCACCGCCATGCCAACCGCCGCCACCGTGCCAATGGCCGCCGCCACCACCACCGCCGTGCCACCGTGAGGCCGCGTCGGCGCCGTTCATGGCAACGGCGCCGATCGCCGTCACCGTTGCGAGCGCGATTATCATCTTACGCAACATCATTTATCTCCCATTGTGCGCCCCAGTCGCCCGATCATGGGACCCGTTTGGTGAACTGGACATGAACCGCCTGGCGAGCCCGAACGTTCCCGGCCCCTCCTATGCGGCAACGAGGTAGCCTTTTCCCGCCCGGATTCCTCAAGGGTTCTTTATGCGGCTCCCTTGCCCGGCAGGGCTGCTGCGGCTAAATGAACGCGCTCGCGAAACGCGCGCATCGGCGGCCGTTGGGGGATAGTTCAACGGTAGAACATCGGACTCTGACTCCGAGAATCTTGGTTCGAATCCAGGTCCCCCAGCCAAATCCTGCGGCCATCTAACTTCACAAGCCAGCACCCACCGCCGTCAAAAAGCCGGCGGGCCTAAGAATTCGGCCGCCCCGGAGGGCGGCCGATACACAACGCTACGACATTTCAGAATTGCAAGATTGCCGTCAGCGCATCCGGTTCAGGTTGAGGCCGGCAACACCGACCGCCAGGTTGAGACCGGTCTGCCCTTGAACCGACAGCGGCTGCAGGGTGACCGTGCGATCCGAGCCGCCGACCAGCACGTTGGCGCCGGCGCCCGCGCCGACCGTCGCCTCGGCGGTCGCGCCCGCATATTCGCCGGCCAGCGCGCCGCGCAGCCGCGCATTGGTCGGCGCGAAGACCGCCCAGACCATCCGGCCGCCTGAGGTTGCGCCGATGTCGAGGCCAAATTTGGTGACCGTGCCCTGATAGACCTCGCGGCGGCCGCGCGCCGACGGGGTAAATACACATTGCACCGCTTTTTGCGATGTCACGATCAATCCGATGCCGCCAGAAATATCGCAGTCGAGCGTGCCGACTTTGGTCCGCTCGGCGGCACTGGCAGGCATCGCGAACGCCGCCGTCAGAGCGGCGGCAACAATGAAGCTGGTCGTCTTGATCATATCGAGCTCCCTCCAGGTGGGTTCAGCCCGTTCAACCCCGACCCCGCCAAAAAGTTCCATGCGCAAGAAGGAGCGTTAGAGGCGCGCCAAAACGACCGGCACCACGCCGGAATTGTCGGCAAGGCAGCGGGTGGAAAAATTCGACGCCGCCCCCTTCGACAGAGGACTGAACGCGGGATCGCAGCCTTCCGGAATTTTCCGGGGCTTAGCCCGTTCCTCAGTCGTCGCATTCTGTGCGGGGTGAAGCCGGTCCGATTTCCCAATGCGATTGACGCTTTGGGGACCCATGGCATCGCGGACGGAGGTCGACATGCTGGCTTTCGCCGGCATCGAGAGGACGGCCAGCAGGTCGGTGCCGACGAAGGATGCCAAGGCGGCGAGCACGCAGCCAACCACCACACCCATCATGAAATTCGCCCTGAAACCCGCCATAGCTGTGCTCTATCGTCGATCAATCCAACAACGAGCGTTGGCGTGAAGCGTTCCGCCTGCACGGCTCGCGCCGGATCGGAACGAATTGCGCAGCCATGCATTGGAATGCACGGCTGTTGACCTGTCCTTCCCCCCTCCCCCCGGGTCAATGGCCGTCAATTGCGGCGCAGCCGGTTTTTACCGGCTGTGCCTTTTTTTGCGCGCACGATTACGCGGAACTCGGCATCGCGTGCCGCGTTAGCGTCGCGTTCCGTCACAAGGCGAGACGCCATGCCGACACGTTCCAGATCATCGACTGCCGACGAGATTGCCCGCATCGAGGAGTTGATCGGCGACCTTGAAAAGCGTCTCCATCGACTCAACGACTCGGCGCAGACCGAAGCCACGGGCGCCTCGCACGACATCAACAACTTCGTCACCGAAGCGCTCGAAGGCATCATGGAGCGCGTGCGGGAACGGGCCGACAACGTCACCGAGCAGGTCGCCGAACGTGCGACGCAGGTCGGCCGCGATGCTTTCAAGCGCGTGCTCGACGAAATCGAGCACTATCCGCTGGCAACTCTGGCGATCGCCGCCGGCATCGGATTTCTGCTGGGCTCGGCGCGGCGGTAAGCCCCATGCGGCTCGACCATGCCGTTTCGCTCATCATCGGTCAGGTGCTGGGGCGACTGCTTCGCCGCACCGTGGCGATGGTCGTGCTCGGGCTGTTTGTCCTCGCCGCCGTCTATCAATTCTCCGTGGCCGGCACGCTGGCGCTCGACGAACTCTATGGCCCGATCAACGCGCGACTGATCGTGGCCGGCATTGATCTGGTGATCGCGCTGATCGTGTTCGGGATCCTTTATGCGACGCGCGCAAGGCAAGCGCCGCCCATGTCGTGGGGCGGAATTGACGGCGCGTCGCGAGATGTGCGTGTCGCCATGCTGATGGAATCAATCTTGCTTGGCTACACGCTGGCGCGGCGCCGGTCACGGCAAGCCTAGGATACCGGGCCGCGGCCCGCGCACATTAATGTGATCGGCAATCACGAGTCTTTATTGCCAATAATGCCTGGGGAAAAAGTTCCAGGCATCGGAACCGAAGCTCAAATCGCGGCGTTACCTTCGGTTTTCAGAGCCTGCCACAGGGACATGGCCCTGCGGTGTCAGAACCGAAGACGAACGTGGAAGACAGCATCATGAACGCGGAAAAGCCGGCGGTCCACGGGGCGCAGACGCAAGCTGACCCCGACAAAAAAAAGCCCACAAAAGCGAACAAGCTCGATCGTGGCACGCGGGCAAAGCTCGGCCAGCAGCTTCGCGCGATGTATGATGAAGTGGTAAGTCAAGGCGTGCCGACGCGCTTCGCGGAATTGCTCAACGGGCTGGACAACGAGGGCAAACAAAATGCGCATTGATGACTCCGTCCGCCAGGAAATCCTGGGCGCCGTTCCGGGGCTGCGCGCTTTCGCCATCTCGTTGTGCGGTAATGTCGATCGCGCCGACGACCTGGTCCAGGAAGCACTGTTGCGCGCGCTCGCCAACATTCATTCGTTCCAGCCCGGCACCAACATGTCGGCCTGGCTGTTCACGATCCTGCGCAACCACTTCCGTTCTGAATACCGCAAGCGCCGGCGCGAGGTTGAAGATGCCGACGGGCATTATGCGGAGAGTCTCACGTCACATCCCGAGCAGCACGGACAGCTCGAGTTGTCCGAATTTCGCACCGCGCTTGCCAAGCTGCCGGACGAACAGCGCGAGGCGCTGATCCTGGTTGGCGCCTCGGGATTCTCCTACGAGGAGGCGGCCGAGATTTGCGGCTGCGCCATCGGCACCGTGAAGTCGCGCGTCAACCGCGCGCGCACCCGGCTCGCCGAGCTGATGTCCATTCAGGGCATTGACGATTTCGGTCCCGACCACGAGACCCGTGCGGTGCTTGCCGGCAACCGGCGCGGCTAGTTTTCTAAACGGTGGCCGCGGCTAGTTTTCTAAACGGTGGCCAAAGAAAAACCCCGGCGCGGCCGATACCGCGTCGGGGTTTTTGTCGTCCGCGCATCTTTTACGGCAGCGTTGGACGCCGTCCGCGCGCAAGGCCGACAACCGCCGCGATCAGGAACAATACGACCGCGACGAAAAACACGATCTTGGCGGCTTCGATGGCGACGCCGGCGATACCGCCGAAACCAAGCAGCGCGGCAATTAGCGCGATGACAAGAAACGTGAGAGCCCATCCGAGCATGGCCTGATCCCTTTGATTGCTTGCATGATCTAACGCTGCCGGACCAACGCCCGCCGGCGGCGATTGTTCCGGCACCGCGGAACTCGTAGCCTTGGCCGTTCGTTCACGGTCATACCGTCATGGTAGGAGCGTTCATGGCCCCCCGCCCGAATTGGAAAGGCTTCCTCAAGCTGTCGTTGGTGTCCTGTTCGGTGGCGCTCTATACCGCGACGACGACCAGCCAGCGCATCAGCTTCAACATCATCAACCGCAAGACCGGCAACCGCGTGCGCTACGACGTGGTGGATGCCGAAACCGGGGACGAGGTGGAGAAAGAGGACCGCGTCAAGGGCTACAAGCTCGACGGCAACGACTACCTGCTGATCGAGGACGAGGAGCTGGAGAACGTCGCGCTTGAAAGCACGCACACCATCGAGATCGAGGAGTTCGTGCCGGTCGAGGATGTCGACCGTATCTACCTCGACGAATCGTTCTACATCGTGCCGCAGGACGATGTCGCGCAGGAGGCCTTCGCGGTCATCCGCGAAGCGATGCGCAAGGAAAATCTCGCCGGCCTTGCCCGCGTCGTGATCTATCGGCGCGAGCACCTGCTGCTGTTGCGGCCGCGCGGCAAGGGCCTGCTCGCCACCACGCTGCGCTACAAGAACGAGGTCCGGAACGAGCGCGACTATTTTGACGACATCCCCGCCGTCAAGATTCCCGCCGACATGCTCAAGCTCGCCACCCACATTCTGGAAACGAAGAAGGGCAAATTCGACCCGGCCAAATTCGAGGACCGCTACGAGGACGCGCTGAAGGCGCTCATCAAGGCCAAGCGCGAAGGCAAGGCGCCGCCGGTGATCGCCGAGCCGAAGCCAAGCAACGTCATCAACCTGATGGACGCGCTCCGGCGCAGCGTGAAAGGCGAGACAGGAAGCAGCGGGCAGAGCGCGCCGCGAACCTCGGGCAAAAACTCGTCTGCGACGAAAAACCATCCACGCAAGCGGCCGGCGGCGCGGCGCAAGGTCAGGCGCGCGGGCTAGGCCATGGCAAGGACCGGAGCGGAGACGCGGGCGCGCACCAGAACGGGACTAAAGACCTACTGGTCGAAACGCCGCTTCGACGTCACCGCCGAGCCGCGCGGCAGGACGGCGAAGCAGCGCGGTCACGCCTTCGTCATCCAGAAGCACGCGGCGACGCGGCTGCATTACGACCTGCGGCTCGAGCTCGACGGCGTGATGAAATGCTGGGCGGTGACGCGCGGCCCACGCCTGGTGCCGGGCGAAAAACGACTGGCAGTTGAGGTCGAAGATCACCCGATCGACTACAACAAGTTCGAAGGCACCATCCCGAAGGGCGAATACGGCGGCGGCACCGTGATGATCTGGGACCGCGGCTCCTGGCAGCCCGATCACGACCCGCATCGCGGGCTCGAGAAGGGACACCTCGATTTCCACCTCGACGGCGAGAAGCTGTCGGGCGGCTGGCACCTGGTGCGCATGCGCCGCCGCCCCGGCGAGAAGCGCAACAACTGGCTGCTGATCAAGGCGGACGACGAGGCCGCGCGCAGGCCGGGGGACAAGGACATCCTCGAGGAGCAGCCGCTCTCGGTCACGACCGGACGCACGATGGATGAGATCGCGCAGGGCAAGCCGAAGCGTAAAACGGCACGCATGCGAAAAGCCGTGGCTGGAAAAAAGAAGCCTGCGGCGAAGGCGAAGCGCCGCTCGTCCGCCGCGTTGAACGTCCGCAGTGCCGTGCGGCGCTCGGCCAGCCGCAGCCCCCTGCCCGATTTCGTCGAGCCCTGTCTCGCCACCCTTTCGGACAAGGCACCGGACAGCGCCAACTGGATCCACGAGCTCAAGTTCGACGGCTATCGCCTTCAGGCTCACGTCGAGCACGGCAAGGTCAAATTGCTGACCCGCAAGGGGCTGGACTGGACGGCGAAATTCCGGGCGACGGCGGCGGCGCTAGGCCAGCTGCCGGCCGACAGCGCGCTGATCGATGGCGAGCTCGTGGTCGAAGGGCCGGACGGCGTCTCGAGTTTCTCGCTGCTTCAACAGGCGCTCAAGGACGGCGCCGACGAGCGGATGGTGTTCTACGTGTTCGACCTGCTCTATCTCGACGG
>CAZNTY010000193.1:0-5183 GCA_964576085.1 uncultured Undibacter sp.
GATTTCGTAGAAGGCTTTTTCGAGCAGGAAAAACTCGAGCAACTGCCGGCTCCGCTCATCGTCCTGCGGCCACAGCCGCTCGTCATTGAGCGCCGCGCGATAGCTCTCCCAGTAGGCCTCGATCAGTTTTTGGGTCCACAACCGCATCTGCGCGACAAAGGTCTCTTTTGTCTCGGCCGGAATGTCGGTCGCTCGACTCAGCGCAACGCTGACAGAGTAATCGATCGAGCGGCACAGGCCGGCGACGTCGCGCGCGGCCGGAGCCTTGTGTCGGCGCTCCTCGAGCGTGCGCCTCGGCTCCCCTTCAAAATCGAGCAGGAAGGCATCATTGGTGACCATCAAGACCTGGCCAAGATGAAAATCACCATGATGCCTAATCTTTTGCGCGTCGAAACGAATCTCCCTGTTGCTCTCGATGTGCGCCGTGATCGCAGCGCGGTTTCTCCGCAAATCGTCGGCAAGCAGCTGAGCCTGCTCGGACAACGTGGCCGCGTTTCTCTCCAGCAGGTTGAATACGTTCGTCTCACGGTCGAACAAAGCATTGGTCCAGCGCGCCATGTCGTTCGGGGAGATCGGCTCGAGCGCGAAGGCTGGAATATCGTCCCGTGACGCCATGGCGCGGTGGAAGTCTGCAGTGCGCACCCCGATCTGACGCAGGCGGCCGAGCATGGCGCTGCTCTCCGGCGTGTCACTGATGACGTCCGCAGGCAGAAGCTGCTGTTCGTCGATCAACCGGTCGAGCGACTGCCCGATGACGGTCCAGGCATCTCCTTGGTTCTCGACGAATTGATGGACGACAGCAAGTGCGGTACGCTGCTCGCCTTCAACCAGTTCAAGCGTGCCAAGAAGCGGTGGGGCATTCGCGAATCGCGCGCTTTCGATGAGGAAACGACCGATCTCGATCTCGGGATGAATGCCGGCTGTCAGCTTGCGCAGCACCTTGACGACGTAATGGTTCTCCGCGATCACGCTGCTGTTTGACTGCTCAACGCCGACCGGCTTCACGGTCCGGATAGGTTGGATCTCCGTGAACGCAGACGTCGGCCGGAATTCAAGGCGATGCGTGCCGTCACCGTCCGTCTGGCCGGCAAAGATCTTGGCCACGAGGGCCGCGATGAACTCGGGCTCCACAGTGGCATCGAGTAGCGAGCCCTCGCGCGCTGTGCGGCGCACGGCGGCCAGCACCTTGGTGGTGCCGCACTCGATGTCCGTATAGCGCGACCAGCGGATGGTCAGCGGCAGTTGATAGCGGCTGACGCCGGCATCGGTCGTCGCTTCGGTCACGGCCAGCAGGAAACGGTTGCCGTCGTGCTCGAGTCCGAAGGCGACCGGCAGGTTGATGCTTAGGTGCCGGGTACCCTTTTCGCCGAACCATCGCCGTTCGAACAGGAAGGATGGCAAGACCTCCTTTTCCAACGCGAGTCGGTTGCGGCCTGAAAACAGCGTGCTCCAGCCTTCGCCCAGGACCAGCGTGGTCACCTCGCGAGGAAGGATGCGTTCCTCCCACTCGGGCGGCTCTTCATGAAGGTTGAACCAGTAAAAGCCGTACGGCGGCAGCGTCACCAGATAGGGCAGGTCGCCGATGCGAGGAAACCGGGACCGGCCCAGCATTTCTTGCGGCTGGCGTCCTTTCCAGCCCGAGAGGTCGAGCTCGACCGCCTGCGCCGATCGGGAGAGGTTTGCGACACATAGGATAGCCTCGGAGCCGAGCTGGCGCACATAGGCGAGCACGGTTCGGTTCGCCGGCCGCACCAACGTCAGCGATCCGCGGCCAAACACCTGGGTGGATTTGCGGACGCCAATGATGCGCTTCATCCAGCTCAGGAGCGACGACAGCGATCGTGACTGCGCCTCGACGTTGACCGAGGCATAGCCGTAGACTGGATCCATGATCGGCGGTAGGTAAAGGCGCGCCGGGTCGGTGCGTGAGAATCCACCGTTGCGATCGGGCGTCCACTGCATGGGCGTACGCACGCCGTTGCGATCGCCAAGATAGATGTTGTCGCCCATTCCAATCTCATCGCCGTAATAGATGATCGGTGTGCCGGGCATTGACATCAGAATTGAGTTCATCAGCTCGATCTTGCGACGATCATTATCCATCAGCGGCGCAAGACGCCGGCGGATGCCGAGATTGATGCGGGCGCGAGGGTCGGCGGCATAGGTCGACCACAAATAGTCGCGCTCGGCGTCGGTCACCATTTCGAGCGTCAACTCGTCGTGGTTGCGCAGGAACATCGCCCATTGACAGCTTTCCGGAATATCCGGCGTTTGGCGGATGATGTCGGTGACCGGAAAGCGGTCTTCTTGGGCGATGGCCATGTAGATGCGCGGCATCAGCGGGAAGTGGTAGGCCATATGGCATTCGTCGCCGTCACCGAAATACTGCTGAACGTCTTCCGGCCATTGGTTGGCCTCGGCAAGCAGCACCTTGCCGGGCCTGTAGGCATCAAGCTCGGCCCGCAGCGTTTTGATTACGGCGTGAGTCTCCGGCAGATTTTCGCTGTTCGTGCCTTCGCGCTCGCACAGATAAGGCACGGCATCGAGCCGAAAGCCGTCGACGCCGGTGTCGAGCCAGCGCTTCATGACCTGGACCACGGCTTTGACCACGCGCGGATTGTCAAAATTGAGATCCGGCTGGTGTGAAAAGAACCGGTGCCAGTAATACGCTTTAGCTTCGTCGTCCCAGGCCCAGTTCGATTTCTCGGTGTCAGTAAAAATGATGCGCGTGCCGGCGTATTTCTGATCGGTGTCGCTCCAGACATACCAGTTGCGCGCGCTTGAGCCTTTTGGACTCCGTTTGGCGCGCTTGAACCACGGATGCTCGTCTGATGTATGATTGATGACGAGTTCGGTGATGACACGAAGGTTGCGCCGCTTCGCCTCGTGCATGAAGCGGCGGAAATCGCGCATCGTGCCGAAGCTCTCGTTGACGTCGCCGTAGTCGGAAATGTCGTAGCCGTCGTCGCGACCGGGGCTCGGATAGAACGGCAGCAGCCAGATCGTGGTGATGCCGAGGTCCTTCAGGTAGTCGAGCCGTTCGGTCAGACCGGCGAAATCCCCGATGCCATCGCCATTGCTATCGCAGAACGCCTTGACGTGGAGCTGATAGATCACCGCGTCCTTGAACCAGAGGCGGTCGCCCAAATCCTGCTTGACGGTGAACTCGGAAACGACGTTCATCGGCGCGACTCACGGCAGGCAACGAAACAGCAGAGCGGGGTCGTCGGCCGGGCTGATCCACAGTCGCGTGCCGCCCCATTCGAGTCGGCGCTGCTCGCCCGTAACAAGATTCTCGATGGCGCGGACCGGCTGGCCCAGCGCCAGCGTATCGCCGAAATGCAGCCAGAATTCGCGTGCATGGCCGGTCACCGCCAGCGCCCCGGCGACGGCGTTCGATCCATCCGCGGCCTCCTTGATGAAGCCGATGATGCCGTCGTCTTCGACGGCGAGAAAACGCAGGTTGTTGGTCTGCTGAAGCGCGGCGTTTTCGCGGCGCAGGCGGTTGAGTGTGGCGAGGTACGGCTTGATGTTGCCCGGCTTGTCCCAATCCCGCGTGCGAATCTCGTATTTCTCCGAATTGAGGTACTCCTCGCGGCCGGGCAGCGGCTCGTGCTCGATGAGCTCGAAGCCGTTGTAGATGCCGTAATTCGATGACAGGATCGCGGCGAGTGCGGCGCGCGACTTGAACAACCAGGGTTCACCGGTCTGGAGCTGAACAGGCAGGATGTCGGGTGTGGTGACAAAGAAGTTCGGGCGGAAATATTCGCGCTCGGGATAGCCGGTGAGTTCGGAAAGATATTCCTGCAATTCGTGCTTGGTCGTGCGCCACGTGAAGTACGTGTACGACTGCGAGAAGCCGAGCTTCGCAAGCGCCTTCATAAGTTTGGGCCGCGTGAAGGCCTCGGACAGAAAGATGACGTTGCTGTTGCGCCAATGCACCTCGCGGATCAGCCATTCCCAGAACGGCAGCGGCTTGGTGTGCGGGTTGTCGATGCGGAAGATCTCGACGCCTTGCTTCACCCAGAACAACAAGACGTCGCGCAGCGTCACCCAGAGGGCGGTGCGTTCGGCCGAGGCGAAGTCGGGGTTGATGATGTCCTCGTATTTCTTCGGCGGGTTCTCGGCAAACTTTATCGATCCGTCCGGCCGCCGAGCGAACCACTCCGGGTGCTCCCTGAGCCAGGGATGGTCGGGTGAACACTGCACCGCTATGTCGAGCGCCACCTCCATGCCGTGCGCCTTGCAAGCAGCGACCAGCGCCCGGAAGTCCTCAAGCGTGCCGAGCTGCGGATGGACGGCATCATGGCCGCCGTGCTCGTCGCCGATGGCGTAGAAGCTGCCGGGATCGTCGGGGCCGGCCTTGAGGGAGTTGTTGCGGCCCTTGCGGTTGGTGTGGCCGATCGGATGAATCGGCGTGAAGTAGAGGACGTCGAACCCGAGCGCGGCGATTTCCGGAATGCGGGCGATGCAATCCTGGAACGTGCCGTGCCGGCCCGGCGTGCGGCTCTGGCTGCGCGGGACGAGCTCGTACCATGTACTGAAGCGCGCCCGCTGCCGCTCCACCATCAGCGGAACGACGATGCTGTGGCTGAGATCGGGCCGCGCGTCGCTCGCGGCCATGGCCTCCGTGAGATCCGGCGCTGCCAGCGCGGCCACGTCCCGTGTCGCTTCGAATGCCGCCAGCGCCTTGTTGATCGCGCGCCGCGCGGCCTCGTTCTTCGGCACAGCCGCATGCAACAGCGCCTTGCCTTCGAGCGCGTCGACCGACACGTCTTGACCCGCGTCCTGCTTGAGCAGAACGGCACGGCGCCATGTCGCGAACTGATCGGTCCACGCCTCGATCTGGAAGATGTATTGCCCTGGCTCATCGACTGTGAAATTGGCAGTCCAGCGATCGTTGCTGTGCAATTGCATGGGCACGGTGTTCCATCGAGAAGCGGTGTCGCGGCGCCAGCGCAGCGCGGCCCGGATCTCGTCGTGGCCGTCTCGGATCACGTCGGCCCACACCGAAATCCGCTCGCCGGTGACCCGCTTGACTGCGAACCGGCCGCCCTCGACGCAGGGATAGATGTCTTCGATCCGAAACCGCGGGTTTGTCGGATCGAAGGGTGCCCTTTCGACGGACGCCGAGACAGCGTTTGGATGTGTGCTGAAAGGTCCGCCCATGACCCCAACGTATT
>CAZNTY010000194.1:0-1729 GCA_964576085.1 uncultured Undibacter sp.
TAACGGACCGCTGGCGCCGTTCCCGCGCGGCGAGAACGCGCGCAAGCCGGTGCTCACGCCGATCCAGCTCCGCACCCGCAAGGCCCAGCGCGCGCTCGCCGCCCGCGCCATGCACGAGGCCGTGACCTGGTCGTTCGTGTCGAAGAGGGAGGCGCAGACATTCGGCGGCGGTGCACCCGCACTGGCGCTCGCCAATCCCATCGCTGCCGAGCTGTCGGACATGCGGCCGAGCCTGATTCCCGGACTGGTGATGGCGGCACAAAAAAACGCTGACCGCGGCTTCGGCGATATCGCGTTGTTCGAGGTCGGCCAGATCTTCAAGGGCGACCGGCCGGAGGACCAGTTCACCGCCGCGAGCGGCGTGCGGCGCGGCCTCGCCAATCCGAACGAGGTCGGACGGCACTGGTTCGGCAGCGGCGCGGCCGACGCATTCGACGTGAAATCCGACGCCTTCGCGGTGCTCGCGGCCGCCGGCGCGCCGGTGCAGGCGCTGCAGGTCGTGCCGGGCGGCCCGGCCTGGTTTCACCCGGGCCGCAGCGGCACCATCCAGATCGGGCCGCAGAAGGTGCTCGGCCATTTCGGGGAACTGCATCCCCGTACGCTGGCCGCACTCGACGCGGAGGGCCCGGTCATGGCCTTCGAGATCATTCTCGAGATAATCCCGGAACCGAAGGCGAAGCCGACGCGGGCGAAGCCGGTGCTGGAGCTATCGCCGTTCCAGCCGGTCACGCGCGATTTCGCTTTCGTAGTCGAGCGCGCCGTGAAGGCCGCTGACATTATGCGCGCGGCGCAGAACGTCGACCGCAAGCTCATCACCGACGTTGCCGTGTTCGACGTCTACGAGGGCAAGGGCATCGAACCAGGCAAGAAGTCGATCGCGATCGCCGTCACCTTGCAGCCGCGCGACAAGACCATGACCGACCAGGAGATCGAGGCGATGGCCGGCCGGATCGTCGCCGAAGTCGCCAAGCGCACCGGCGGCACGCTGCGGGGCTAAACAAATCTTGTCATTCCGGGGCGCGAACCAACGGGTCCGCGCGAAGCGCGACCCGATGACAGGCTCCGTTCGCGAACACGGAATCCAGGACGACATAACAAGTGGCTCTGGATTCCGGGTTCGGCGCCATAGCGTGTCTTCGACGCGCTATGGCGCCGCCCCGGAATGACATGAATGTTGCTTACGGCAGCTCCGGCAGCAAGTCCGCATAGGCGGCGCCGTCACGCTCGACGATCTCACCGATCGTTACGGCGACAGGCTTCGCCAGCATCGGCCCGGCGCTGACGAAGGTGTGGAATTCGCCGTTTTCGCCGCAGGGATCGACGCCGGCCGGCAAGTCATCGAGCAGCGCAGCATCGAACCGGCGACCGGCAAAATGCCGGGGCAGTTTCTTCAGATCAACGCTGACGAGATGGGCGACGACCCCTGAAGCGATCATCTCGCGCGCCAGCGCTGCGGTCGAGCGGCCCCATAACGGAAACAGCGGAGTCACGCCGGTGCCGGCCAGGTTCTTCTCGCGGTAGGCGCGCACGTCGGCGAGGAACAGGTCGCCGAACACGACATGGGTAATGCCGTCGGCGTGCGCCTGCGCGACGGCTTCCGCCATCGCGCGCTCATAGGTCTCGTTCGGACACGGATAGGGAATGCGGACCTTGCGCGGCGGGAGCCCTGCCGCAGCAAGCTGCGGGTCCAGCAGATCCTCACGCACGCCGTGGATGCTGACGCGCGTGA
>CAZNTY010000195.1:0-5640 GCA_964576085.1 uncultured Undibacter sp.
GGCACCGACAAATCGGTGGCGTGGGGCGATGTCGCGCTCAACGCCTATATCGCGCACAAGTTCACCGGCGCGCAGCTCGAGCCGGGGTTGAAGGAGACCTCGTTCTACGATCCGACCAACTTCACCTTCCCGGCCGGCTGCCACATCTGCGAGGTCGAGATCGACACCGACACCGGCAAGACCGAGATCGTGAACTGGACCGCGGTCGACGACTTCGGCACCGTCATCAACCCGATGATCGTCGAGGGCCAGGTGCACGGCGGCATCGCGCAGGGCGTCGGCCAGGCGCTGCTCGAGGGCGCGGTCTATGATAAAGACGGTCAGCTCGTGAGCGGCTCGTTCATGGACTATTCGATGCCGCGCGCGCACGACCTGCCGTCGTTCAAAGTCGGGCTGACGGAGACCAAGTCGCCGTCCAATCCGCTTGGCATCAAAGGCTGCGGCGAGGCGGGCGCGATCGCGGCGCCGGCCGCCGTGATCAACGCGATCACCGATGCGATCGGCAGCGAGGACATCGCCATGCCGGCGACCGCGCAGGCGGTCTGGTTGGCGCTTCAGAAGGCCAACGCGGCACGCAAGGCGGCGGAATAATCGGCGGCGGAATAACGGAGAGAGCCATGTATAACTTCACCTATCACCGTCCGGCCACGGCGCGGCAGGCCGCCAATCTCCTGGCCAAGTTTCCCGAATCGAAGCTGCTGGCCGGCGGGCATTCGCTGATCCCGGTGATGAAGCAGCGCCTGGCGCAGCCTTCGGCGCTGATCGACCTCAACGGCGTCACGGACCTCGCCGGCGTCGAGCTCAAGGGCCGCTCGATCGTGATCGGCGCCATGACCCGCCACGCCGATGTCGCCAACTCGCAGGTGGTCAAGGACGCCATGCCCGGCCTCGCGATGGTGCCGGGCTCGATCGGCGACCCGCAGGTTCGCAACCGCGGCACCATCGGCGGCTCGATCGCCAACAACGACCCGAACGCGGATTACCCGGCGGCCTGCCTTGGCCTCGGCGCCACCATCATCACCAACAAGCGCCGTATCGCGGCCGACGATTTCTTCACCGGCATGTTCTCGACCGCGCTCGAGGACAACGAGATCATCCTCAAGGTGTCGTTCCCGATCGCGAAGAAGGCGGCCTACGAGAAATTCAAGCACCCGGCCTCGGGCTTCGCGCTGGTCGGCGTGTTCGTGTCGAAGCGCGGCCCCGAGATCCGCGTCGCGGTGACGGGCGCCGGCTCGAACGGCGTGTTCCGCGTCAAGTCGTTCGAGGAGGCGTTGAAGAAGCGGTTCTCGCCGAAGTCGATCGAGGGCATGACCATTCCGGCGACTGGCATGAACAGCGACATCCATGCATCGGCCGAGTATCGCGCGCACCTCGTCGGCGTGCTGGCGCGCCGCGCGCTGGCAAAAGCGACGGCGTAAAACGTCTTGGTTATTCCGGGGCGCGAGCCATACGCGCGCGTCTTTGGCGCGCTATGGCTAGAGAACCCGAAATCCAGACCGCGGAGCACTGAGGTTATGGATTCCGGGCTCGCGGCCTTTCGGCCGCGCCCCGGAATGACTCAAACGGGTTTCTTGTCCAGCTCTTTCAGCAAATCGTGCAGGTCGAGCGGGTTGGTGAACATGCGCAGGCCGCCGTCCTCGCGCATGGGCCACTTGTCCTTCGGCCGGTCCCAGTAAAGCTCGACGCCGTTGTCGTCGGGATCGCGCAGGTAGAGCGCCTCGGACACGCCGTGGTCGCTCGCACCCTCGAGCGGGATGCGCGCCGCGATCAGGCGGCTCAGCGCGTCGGCGAGCAGCTTGCGGGTCGGGTAGAGGATCGCGGTATGGTAAAGGCCGGTCGTGCCCGGCGCCGGCGGCGAGCCGCCTTTGCTCTCCCAGACATTGAGCGCGATGTGATGATGATAGCCACCGGCCGACAGGAACACGGCACCCGGCCGGCTGGTGGTGATCTCGAAGCCCAGAACGCCGTTGTAGAAGGCAAGCGCGCGCTCGAGGTCGGCGACCTTGAGATGCACGTGGCCGATGCGCACCCCCGCGTCGATCGCGGGAAAGCGTAAAGGCTGCGGCGAGCCTTCTTTTTCCAGGTCAATGGGCTTATTCATGGCTGGTCTTTCTCGCTGGTCTTTGTGGCCGCCGATGCCCATGTAAGACCATACAAGCTTGGGTTAAAGTCCGGCAATGACCGCAAAAGACCTGCCGACCTCGATCGACGCTACCTTGGCGATGATGGCGCAAGCCGATTACATCGCTGACCGCTCGCTGGCGACCGTGCTCTTTCTCGCCCTGAAAATGCAGCGACCAATTTTCCTGGAGGGCGAGGCGGGTGTCGGCAAGACCGAAATCGCCAAAGTGCTGGCCAAGACGCTGGGCCGCAAATTGATCCGCTTGCAGTGTTACGAGGGCCTCGACGTCGCCGCCGCGGTCTATGAGTGGAATTATGGCGCCCAGATGATCACCATCCGCCTCGCCGAGGCAGAAGGCGAGGGGGATCGCGAGCGGATCGAGCATGACGTGTTCTCCGATCGCTTCCTCATCAAGCGTCCGCTGCTGCAGGCGCTGGAGCCCGACGCCGACGGGCCGCCGGTGTTGCTCATCGACGAGATCGACCGCACCGACGAGGCGTTCGAGGCGTTCCTGCTCGAAGTGCTGTCCGACTATCAGGTGACGGTGCCGGAACTCGGCACCATCAAGGCGGAAAGACCGCCGATCGTGGTCATCACCTCGAACCGCACCCGCGAAGTACACGATGCGCTCAAGCGCCGCTGCCTCTATCCTTGGGTCGGCTATCCGAATGCTGAGCGCGAATTGAAGATCTTGCGCACCAAGGTGCCGGGCATTGGCAAGAAACTATCCGAGCAGGTAGTCGCCTTCGTCCAGGCGTTGCGCAAGGAGGACTTGTTTAAGTCGCCCGGTGTTGCTGAGACACTCGACTGGGCCGGCGCGTTGACCGAGCTCGACGCGGTGGCGCTCGACCCGGCCACGGTGTCCGACACGCTCGGCGTGCTGCTGAAGTACCAGGACGACATCGCGCGGATCGATCAAAGCAAGGTCAAGGAGTTGCTCGATGGCGTGAAGTCGGAGCTGCGCGCGGCGGAGTAAATTCTTCTTTTCCCTTCCTCGCTTGGGGGAGGGTTAGGGAAGGGGTTGGTTGCCCCTGACGATGAGATGGATGATGAAAATGCCCCGATCCGATCCGGCTCCGCCGGATCGACCTCCCCCGCAAGCGGGGGAGATGACGATGGAAGGGGCGCCCTCAGCGACAATATTCTCTACTTCGCGCGGGCGCTGCGCGCGGCAGGACTGCCGGTCGGGCCGGGTTCGGTGCTTGATGCGGTCGAAGCCGTGAATGCGGCAGGCATTTCGACCCGAGAGGATTTTTACTGGACCTTGCACGCGGTGTTCGTGAAGCGTCACGAGCATTCGGTCCTGTTCGACCAGGCGTTCAAGATGTTCTTCCGCAAGCGTGCCTATCTGGAGAAGCTGATCGTGACCATGCTGCCGCAAGCGCCGCCACAGGCCGAGAAGCCGGCACCCCCCGGCGCGCAGCGCGTACAGGATGCTCTTTTTTCCGGCCTCCAAGGCCGGGAACGTGACAATCCAGAGGTCGAGATCGACATGCGGCTCACGGTGTCGGATCGCGATCTGCTCCAGCGCAAGGATTTCGCGCAGATGAGCGCCGCCGAGATTGCCGTCGCCAAGGACGCGATCGCGCGGCTGACCTTGCCTCTCAACCTGGTGCGGACCCGGCGGCTCGCGCCCAATCGTCGCGGTCATTTCATCGATATCCGCCGCACCCTGCGCGCCAGCCTGAAAGCTGGCGGCGCGGTGATCGACTTGAAATATCTCGGGCCGCGCCTGAAGGAGCCGCCAATCGTGGCGCTGCTCGATATCTCCGGCTCGATGAACCAGTATACGCGCCTGTTCCTGCACTTCCTGCATGCTGTCACCGATGCCCGCAAGCGCGTCTCGACGTTCCTGTTCGGCACGCGGCTCACCAACGTGACGCGGGCTTTGCGCGAGCGCGACCCCGACGAGGCCCTGGCCGTGTGTTCGGCCAGCGTCGTGGACTGGTCGGGCGGCACACGGATTGCCGCTTCACTGCACGCATTTAATAATCACTGGGCGCGCCGCGTGCTGACGCAGGGTGCTGTCGTGCTGCTGATCACCGACGGTCTCGAACGTGATGGCGACGATACCCTCGCCTTCGAGATGGAGCGGCTGCACAAGTCGTCCCGCCGGCTAATCTGGCTCAATCCGCTGCTGCGCTTCGAAGGCTTCGAGGCGCGGGCGCGCGGCGTGCGGACGATGCTGCCGTATGTTGACGAACTGCGCCCCATTCATAATTTGGAATCGATGAGCGAGCTGGTTCGGGCCCTGTCTGGATCGGAGGCGAGGGATTACGATCCAAAAGCCTGGCTGAAGAAGGTGGCGTGAAGGAGCAAACTATGACGACAGTATCCCGCGACGAAGACATCCTCAGAGCTGCCGAAGACTGGCGCAAGGAAGGCCGCGGCGTCGCGCTCGCCACCGTGGTCGAGACCTGGGGCTCGGCGCCGCGTCCGGTCGGCTCCAATCTTGTGATTGACAATGACGGCAACTTCCTCGGCTCGGTGTCGGGCGGCTGCGTCGAGGGCGCGGTGGTCACGGAGGCGATGGACGTGATCGAAACCGGCAAGCCGCGTGTGCTGGAATTCGGCGTCGCCGACGAAACTGCATGGAACGTCGGGCTGTCGTGCGGCGGCACGATCCGGGTCTATGTGGAGAAAATTTCGTAGTCATTCCGGGGCGCCGCGCAGCGGCGAACCCGGAATCCAGTAACAGGAGAGATGGATTCCGGATAGCCTCGCTTCGCTCGGCTTCCGGAATGACAGACAAACATGAAGCTCGAACTGCTCAAGACGCTGAACGCCGAACGGGCCGCCCGCCGTGCGGTCGTGGTGGTGACGGAGGTCGCGACCGGCAAGCAGCGGCTGGTGAAGGCTACGGACGTTGCCGCCGACCCGCTCAAGCCGCTGCTCGAAAAACGCATCCGCATGGCCAAGAGCGGCATGGAGGAAACGCCGCAGGGCAATGTTTTCCTCACCGTCCATGTGCCGTCGCCGCAGCTCGTCATCACCGGGGCGGTGCACATCTCGCAGACGCTGGCGCCGATCGGGCATCTGCTTGGATATGACGTGACGATCGTCGACCCGCGCACCGCGTTCGCCAGCGTCGAGCGCTTCCCGGATGTGAAGGTGATCGCGGAATGGCCCGATGTTGCGCTGCCGCCGCTCAACGTCGACCGTTACACCGCCTTCGTCGCGCTGACGCACGATCCGAAGATCGACGATCCGGCACTGCTGCATGCGCTTGCGCGGGACTGCTTCTACATCGGCGCGCTGGGGTCACGGAAAACCCATGCCAAGCGTCTGGCGCGGCTGAAGGAGCAGGGCCTGACGGATGCCGACCTTGCCCGCATCCACGCGCCGATCGGGCTCGACATCGGCGCGGTGTCGCCGGCCGAGATCGCGGTCGCGATCATGGCCGAGATCACGGCGCGGCTGCGCCAGAGCGCGGACAAGGCCGCGGCAGCCGCATGAAATTCGGTCCGGTCCCACCCGACGAGGCGCGCGGCGCGACGGCGGTGCATTCGATCCGCAAG
>CAZNTY010000196.1:0-1925 GCA_964576085.1 uncultured Undibacter sp.
GAAGGGGCGACCCGCGGTTCGAGGGTCGCTCCTTGGCCGAGGCCTTGAAAGCCGCGCTCGCCGATCCGCAGTGCCTGATGGTCAACCGCAACGCCGGCGCTGGCACTCGCGTGCTGATCGACCAATTGCTCGGCGGCGCGCGGCCACCGGGCTACGCCAACCAGCCGCGCTCGCATAACGCCGTGGCCGCGGCGGTTGCCCAGGCGCGCGCCGACTGGGGCGTCGCAATCGAACCGGTGGCGAAGATGTATGGCCTCGGCTTCCTGCCGCTGGCGCCGGAGCACTACGATTTCCTGCTGGTGGAGAGCCGGCGCCAGCGTCCCGCGGTGCAGGCGTTTCTCGCAGCCTTGCGCGATCCGAAGACGCGCGAGCGCGTCAGTGCGCTCGGCATGGAGCCGGCTTGAGCCGACCGCATCAGTCCACCTTGATGCCGGCCTCCTTGATGACCTTGCCCCATTTCGCCAGGTCGCGTTGCATGCGCGCGGCAAACTGATCGGGCGGGCTCGCGATCGAAAAGGTCGCGGCGGGATCGAGGAATTTTTCGCGGAATGCGGGATCGCTGAAGATCTTCTGCGTCTCGTCGCTGAGCTTGTTGACGATCTCCGGCGGAGTTCCTTTGGGGGCGACCAGCCCGTACCAGGAACCCGCCTCGAATCCGGTCAGCCCGCTTTCGTCCAGCGTGGGGACATTGGGAAACTGCGGCAAACGCCGCAGCGCGCCGACGCCCACCGCCTTGATCTTCCCGGACTCGATATTCTGCCGGAGCAAGCCGATCGACACGATCATCATCTGGATGTGGCCGCCCAGCAGATCGGTGATCGCTGGCGCAGCGCCGCGATAGTGCACCGGGCTGAACTTCGCGCCGGTCTCGTTCTCGATATAGATGATGTTGAGATGGCCGCTGGTGCCGATGCCGAAGGTGCCGTAGTTGATCTCGCCCGGCTTGGACTTTGCGTAGGCGATCAGCTCCTTGAACGAGTTGGCCGGCACCGAAGGATGGAGCGCCAGCGCTTGCGGGCTGATGCCAAGCCCGCTGATCGGAGCGAAATCGCCAATCGGGTTATACGTGAGCTTGCTGTAGAGGTGCGGGTTGACGACGAAGGCCGCATCCGAATTGACCATCAGCGTGTATCCGTCAGGCGCTGACTTGGCGACGAAGTCCATGCCGATGTGGCCCGCGCCCGCGGGTCTGTTCTCGACGACGACCGGTTGTCCGAAGGACTCGCCCAGCCGCTGCCCCAGGGCGCGAGCGAGCGTGTCGGTGATGCCGCCGGCCGAAGTGGGCACGATGATGCGGATGGGCTTGCTCGGATAGGCCTGCGGCCACGCCGGACCGGCCAGCGCGAGACAGGCGGCAGCAAGGAGAGCCAAGCCAAGTCGAAGCTTCGTCACCATATCAAGGTCCCCGGCGGAGGATTGCATGGACATGGTAGGTCGGCGCTCGCCATTCGAACAAGCCGGGCAGCGCGTTCCACCGCCGCACCCAAGACTCTGCTATAAGGCGCCCATGCGCATCATCGGCCTAGCGGGCTGGAGCGGCTCGGGCAAGACCACCCTGATCACCAAGGTGCTCCCCCGGCTCATCGCACGTGGCCAGCGGGTGTCGACCATCAAGCACGCCCACCACGGCTTCGATCTCGACCAGCCCGGCAAGGACTCGTTCATGCACCGCGTTGCCGGCGCGACCGAAGTGCTGATCAGCTCGGCGCGGCGGTTCGCCATCCTGCACGAATTGCGCGACGAGCCGGAATGGGATCTGCCCGAGCTGCTGGCCAAGCTCGTGCCGGTCGATCTGGTGCTGATCGAGGGCTACAAGCGCGAGCCGCACCCCAAGCTCGAAGTGCATCGCGCTGATGCCGGCGCGCTGATGCAACCGGGCGATCCGGCGATCGTCGCCGGCGCCGCGGGCCGGCCGGGCCCGGCGG
>CAZNTY010000197.1:0-1522 GCA_964576085.1 uncultured Undibacter sp.
TACTGCGGCGAGCTCGTCAACGAGGTCATGTACGACTGCGTGCAGTTCCACGGCGGCATGGGCTTCATGCGCGAAAGTACCATTGAGCGCATGGCACGCGACGCGCGCGTGCAGGCGATCGGCGGCGGCGCGACCGAAGTGTTGCGGTTGGAAGGCGCCAAGCGGCTGGTGCGGTCGTAGCATAACTCATCCGTAATCCGGAGGCGGCGGCTACCGATCGCGGGCTTGCCCGAGATCGGTGGCCGCCCTCGAAGGATGAACAGCCCTGGCCTGGCCGTCACCCTTCGAGGCTCGCTTCGCTCGCACCGCAGGGTGACGGGAATAGGCTGGTGCGCGACGACGCTTTTTTAGCGCGCCGCGCGGCCCATCACGTCCATCAGCTCGGCGACCTTGCGGCGCTGGTCAGCCTTGTCGCCGCTCGCGATCGCATGCTCGACGCAATGCGCGACGTGCTCGCGCAGGATCTCCTCCTCGACCCGGCGCAGCGCCGCGCGCACCGCGGAAATCTGCGTCACGATGTCGATGCAGTAGCGGCCGTCCTCGACCATGCGGGCGAGCCCGCGCACCTGGCCCTCGATCCGGTTGAGCCGCTTGAGCGTCGCCGCCTTGCTGTCCTTCGCCATGACCGATATATACCCCCCCAGGGTATATGAGGCAAGCATGAGCCACGATCACGCGTCCGGCGGACACGGCCATCACCACGACGCTGCGGCCGCAGGGACGGTCACCGACCCGGTCTGCGGCATGAGCGTCGATCCGCACACGACGCCGCACCGGCATACGCACCACGGCCACCCGTACTATTTCTGCTCGGCCGGCTGCAAAGCGAAGTTCGCCGCCGATCCGGCCAAATACCTCGGTCCGCGTGAACCGGCGCCGGCGATCGAGGGCGCGATCTACACCTGCCCGATGCACCCGCAGATCCGGCAGCAGGGCCCCGGCACCTGCCCGATCTGCGGCATGGCGCTGGAGCCCGAGACCGTCACCGCGGACAGCGGCCCTAATCCCGAGCTCGCGGACATGACGCGCCGGTTCTGGATCGGGCTTGCGCTCGCGCTGCCGGTGATGGTCATCGAGATGAGCGGCCATTTCGGCGCGCACTGGCTCGCGCCGTCGACATCGAATTTGATCCAGTTCGTGCTCTCGACGCCGGTCGTGCTGTGGGCGGGCTGGCCGTTCTTCGTGCGCGGCGCGCAGTCGCTCGTCACGCGCAATCTCAACATGTTCACGCTGATCGCGATGGGTATCGGCGTCGCGTATCTCTACAGTCTTGCCGCCACCTTTGCGCCCGGCATTTTTCCCGACGAGTTCAGGATGCACGGCGCGCCGGCGGTCTATTTCGAGGCCGCCGGCATGATCACCGTGCTGGTGCTGCTCGGCCAGGTGCTGGAGCTGCGCGCGCGCGAGGCGACCTCCGGCGCGATCCGCGCCTTGCTCGATCTGGCGCCGAAGACCGCGCATCGCCTGCGCGACGACGGCAGCGACGAGGAGGTCTCGCTCGACGCCGTCCACGTCGGCGACA
>CAZNTY010000198.1:0-2348 GCA_964576085.1 uncultured Undibacter sp.
CGCCTTCAGCGCGCGCGACGCAGAAATGCGTCGGCATCTCGAGCGCGACGTGCGCCCGCGCCGCCCAGGCCCGGCGGTTCTCGATATAATGGGTGAAGCTTTTTTGCCGCGAGTCGAGGTCGATGGTCGCAACGCGCTGGCCGGCCTTGAGCAACGCGACCGCGATGTGCAAGGCGGTCGTCGACTTTCCGGAGCCGCCTTTTTCGTTGCCAAGCACGACAACGTGCGCGGACTGTTTGTTTTCTTGGATCGGCTGGACCAACATGACGCGTCCTTGACCCGTTCATTGTTTAAATCTTACCGCAGTCCGGTCAAGTTGCGAGGGATTTAATGATTAATCCGGCAGTGGCCGTTCACCATGCGCTTTGCTAGCAACGGCGTGGCTTCGACGGCCTGAGACAATCGGGGCACGGGATAAAACATGTCGGGACACCCCAGGGTCGTGCGCACGCTGCCGGCGCTTCGCCGCGCACTCGCGCCTTTCGCGCCGGAAGGCATCGCGCTCATTCCGACCATGGGCGCCCTGCATGCGGGGCACCTGGCTTTGGTCAGGCAAGCGCGCCGGCGCGCGCCGCGCGTGGTGGTCTCAATTTTCGTCAATCCGACGCAGTTCGCGCCGACCGAGGACTTCGCCACCTATCCGCGCACGTGGAAAGCCGACCTTGCCGCGCTGGCGGCCCTCAATGTCGATGTGGTCTGGGCGCCGGGCGTGACGACGATGTATCCGGAGGGTTTCGCCACCCGCATCGAGCCGGGCGGCGCCGCCAAGGCCGGCCTCGAGGACAGGTTCCGCCCGCACTTTTTCGGCGGCGTCGCGACCGTGGTGTGCAAGCTGTTCACGCAGGTGATGCCGGACTTCGCCCTGTTTGGCGAGAAGGACTACCAGCAGCTTCGCGTGGTGACGCAGATGGCGCGCGACCTCGACCTCTCGCCGCGGATCGTCGGCGTGCGCACCGTGCGCGAGAAGGACGGCCTCGCGCTGTCGTCGCGCAACGTCTATCTCAGCGCCGCCGAACGCGAGGCGGCACCGGTGCTCTACCGCGTACTGAGAGGCAGCGCGCGGCAGATCAAGTCCGGCGCACCGGTCGGCAAAGTGCTGGCGCAGGGACGCCGGGACATCGCGCGGGCCGGCTTCGCGCTCGATTATCTCGAGGCGCGCCACGCGCTGTCGCTTGAACCGGTGCGGTCGCGCCGGGACGGACCGATCAGGCTGCTCGTCGCCGCGCGGATCGGCAAGACGCGGCTGATCGACAATCTCGCGGTCTAGGGCGTTCCACTTTTTTGAATCGCCATTCGCGCCGTCATGCCCGGCCTTGTCCCGGCCATGACTTGAGGGTGCTTCGGCGTATCTATGAACCGACCTTGCTACAGCAGGCCCAACTCGCGCAGCTCCCGCCGCAGCGGTTCCGGCATGCGGGCGACGCCGGGCGCCGCCCGCGCGAGGTCGCGCGGCGCGTCCTTCGCCTCATAATAGCGCCAGCCCTGGAACGCCCGGTAAGGCCGCGGCTCGACCGGCACCACCTTGCCGTCCATCACGATCTGGCAGCGTCGGATGCCGTCCTTGCCCGTGGTCGGCCGGATGTCGAGAATGCGCTCGCGACAGCTCACCTGCCCCTTGATGACCCAGTAGAGCGAACCGCCGATCAGTTCGCCGGCGCGCTTGGGCAGCATGCGGGTGGTGTGAATATGCTCCGGCTTCTGGCGTTTACGCTTCTTCTCTTTCAGCTTCTCCTCGATCCACTCCTCGAGGTCAGCGATATTGTCGCATCCGACGCAGAGCTTGATCAGGTTGAGCGGTTTCATCGCGGTTCGTCGTCCTCAGGCCGGATCAGCATCAGCTTGGCACCCTCGGCCACCTGGCTGTTGGCGGCGACCGACAGCCCGGTGACGGTTCCATCAACGGGCGCGGCCAAAGTGTGCTCCATCTTCATGGCTTCTATAATGGCAAGACGCTGGCCGCGCACAACCCGGGCGCCGTCATCCACAAAAACCGCCAGCACCTTGCCGTGCATCGGCGCGCGCACGAGACCACCCGCATCGCCATGCGCCTCGGCGGCGGCGAAGTCGCGGCGCGTCACCTTCACCTGCCGGCCGTGCCGCAGCACGAAAATGCCCTCGGGCGTTTCGACCGCAGTAGCATCCGACGCCGGGCTTTCGCCGCCGACGCTCACCGTGAAACCCCGCGGCGAGAAGGACACCTCCGCGGTCACGGCTTCGCCGTCGGCCGTCAGCGCAAGCAACGTCTTGCGCGCTCCCGTGAGCTGGAAGCCGTCAAGGGCGTCCCAGGGCGACGGCGGCTGGTCAGGATCGGGCGACGGGGACGTGGCGGCGCGTTCGAGCAGCCTGGC
>CAZNTY010000199.1:0-2216 GCA_964576085.1 uncultured Undibacter sp.
TATTTTGAACCGAAGCGAACGTTGCAAATTCGGCCTGCTCCCTCTCCCCACAGGGGAGAGGGTTGGAGTGAGGGGGCCAGGGATTCTCGATAAGGTGTGACCCCTCACCCGGCACGCGTTCCGCGTGCCGACCTCTCCCTCCGGGAGAGGTGAAGCGAGTCCGCGGTGATGTTTGATTGCCCGGTCCTGGCCCTTGCCGGGGCGGGATGGCTCAGGCACTCAGGGCCGCGCGAATCGGGCGCGCGCGGGTATCATGGCCATAACATCGTGATGGCAGGGCAAGCTCCAGAACCGGATCGCGCTGCGTCGCCGGCGGTCTTCGACCGCACCGGCCGGGCAACGCGCGCCGGCAGCATCGGCTGGGTGTTGCTGCTCGCCGCGATCCTGATCGCGGCCGCCGCCGGGCTGTTCTACGTCGGGCCGGACCGCGCCGAGCGCTACATCTTCGGCCTGCTCGCCGTGCTCGCCACCGCCGGCACGTTCTGCATGTTTGCGATCGCCGCCGGCATTCTGCGCTTTGGCCCCCGCGATGGCGGCCATGCCATGCTCAAGACGGCGATCGACGACGCGTTCGACGCCGTGGCCATCACCGAAGCCGGCGGCCGCGTCATCTACGCCAACAGCGCCTATCTCGCGCTCACCGGCGCGGCGGATCCCGCCGACGTGCGCCCGGTCGAGCGGGTGTTCATCGGCGATCCGGACGTCTCGGAATCGATCTACCGGCTGCTCGCCGCGGCGCGCGAAGGCAAGCGGCTGCAGGAAGAGGTACGCATCGCCGGCGCCAAGGGCGAGGCCGGCCGCTGGTTGCGGCTGCGGGTGCGGCCGCTCGGCGACGACGCGCGCATGACGGTGTGGTCGGTCGCCGACATCACGCGCGAGCGCGAACGGCAGGAAAACATCTTTCAGGAACTGCAGCACGCCATCGACTATCTCGACCATGCGCCGGCCGGCTTTTTCTCGGTCGATGCAAAAGGCGCGGTGGTCTATCTCAATGCGACGCTGGCCGGCTGGCTCGACTACGACCTCGCCAGCGTCGGCTCCGGCGGGCTGACGCTCAACGACATCGTCGCCGGCGAAGGCGCCGCCCTGCTGTCGTCGCGCAACGCCGGTCCGGGCGAGGTCAAGACCGACATGCTCGACCTCGACCTCAGGACCCGGTCCGGCAAGCCGATTCCGGTTCGCATCTTCCACAAGGTCGCCTATGGCGCCGACGGCGAGCCGGGCGCTTCGCGTACGCTGGTGCTCAATCGCGCCGGCGGCGTCGACGGCGCCGAGCTCCAGCGTGCTGCGGAAGTGCGGTTCATGCGCTTCTTCCACAATACGCCGATGGCGATCGCGACCGTCGACAAGGCCGGCCAGATCGCGCGCGAAAATCCGCGCTTCGCGCACACCTTCGCCGAGCACCTCAAAGGCAGCCGCTCGGTGCTCGGCATCGTCGCGGACCGAGACCGCCCGGCGCTGGAAGCCGCGATCCGCAAGGCGGCCGAAGGGAAGGGCGACATCGCCCCGGTGCAGGCCGAGCTCGCCGGCCCGAACGAACGGTGGGCCGATTTCTTCGTCTCGGCGGTGGAGGAAGGCGACGGCGAGGCGGCGATCGTCTACGCGCTCGACACGACCGCCCAGCGCAAGCTGGAAAGCCAGATCAAGCAGCAGCAGAAGATGGAAACCGTCGGCACCATGGCCGGCGGCATCGCGCACGATTTCAACAACGTGCTGTCGGCCATCATGATGGCGACCGACTTCCTGCTCAACGCGCACAAGCCGACCGATCCGTCGTTCCAGGACATCATGCAGATCAAGCAGAACGCCAACCGCGCGGCGGCGCTGGTGCGTCAACTGCTGGCGTTCGGCCGCAGGCAGACGCTGCGGCCGCAGGTGCTCGACCTCGGCGAGGCGCTGTCCGACATCAACATGCTGGTCAAGCGGCTGCTCGGCGAGAAGGTGACGCTCGAGGTGCAGCACGGCCGCGACCTGTGGCCGGTGCTGGTCGATCTCTCGCAGTTCGAGCAGGTGATCGTCAATCTCGCGGTCAATGCGCGCGATGCGATGCCCGAGGGCGGCGCGCTCACGCTGCGCACCAAAAATGTCGGCGCCGAGGAGTCCGCGCAATTCGCCTACAAGGGAATGCCGGCCGCCGAATACGTGATGATCGAGGTCACGGATACCGGCACCGGTATCGCGCCGGACATCCGCGAAAAGATTTTCGAGCCGTTCTT
>CAZNTY010000200.1:0-11516 GCA_964576085.1 uncultured Undibacter sp.
TCGCCTTGGCGAACACGGCTTCGTCGCCGCCGCACATCACGGTAAGGACGCCGTTCTCGGCGCCGGCCTGGCCGCCCGATACGGGCGCGTCGACGAAATGGAACCCGCCTTTCTTCGCCGCGTCGTAAAGCTCGCGCGCGATCTCGGCCGAGGCGGTGGTGTGGTCGACGAAGGTCGTGCCCTTGCCCATCGCCTGGAACGCGCCATCCCTGCCGAGCGTCACCTCCCGGAGATCATTGTCGTTGCCGACGCAGCACATGACGAAGTCCTGGCCCTGCGCCGCGGCCTTCGGGGTCGGGGCGGTCTTGCCGCCGAACTGCTTGGCCCACTGCTCGGCCTTGGCGGCGGTGCGGTTATAGACCGTGACCTCATGCCCGCCTTTGGCCTTGAGATGGCCGGCCATGGGGTAGCCCATGACTCCGAGACCGAGAAACGCAACCTTCGCCATAATGTCCTCCCGAATGCCGTCGCCTTCGTGCAGGCGAGCTCCTCATAGATCAAGCCAGCGGCGGCTTCGTCAACCCGGCTTTAGCCGAGGGTCGCATTGACCGACGCCGTCTGCGTCCTATTGTGGCGCCGGATTTCGAGGACTGGAAAGATGGCGGTAACGAAGGAGCAGGTGCTGGCGGCCCTGTCGCGCGTGGCGGCGCCCGACGGCACCCCGCTGCCGCAGACGCGCACGCTGTCCGAGATCGTCGTCACCGATGGCAAGGTCTTCTTCTCGATCACTGTCGACGCCGCCGCGGTGAAGGCCTGGGAGGGCGTGCGCAAGCAGGCCGAAGACGCCGTTCGACGTATCGAAGGTGTGCAGTCCGCACTTGTGGCATTGACGGCGGAGCGAGCCGGGGGCACCGCGCGCCCATCGCCTCCCTCAGCCCGGGGGACACGTCCGGCCGGGCCGGCGCATCCTCCGCGCCGGGTCCAGGCCGGCATCCCGGGCGTCGACTCGATCATCGCCGTCGCCTCGGGCAAGGGCGGGGTCGGCAAGTCGACCACCGCGGTCAACCTGGCGCTGGGGCTCCGTGACCTTGGGCTCAAGGTTGGCCTGCTCGATGCGGATATTTACGGTCCGTCGCTGCCGAAGCTGCTCGCGATCAAGGAGAAGCCGCAGACCATCGGTGGCACGCGGCTCAAGCCGATCGAGCGATACGGCATGAGCGTGATGTCGATCGGTTTCCTGATCGACGAAGAGACGCCGATGATCTGGCGTGGTCCGATGGTGATGTCGGCGATCACCCAGATGCTGCGGGAAGTGGAGTGGGGCAGCCTCGACGTCATGGTGGTGGATATGCCTCCGGGCACCGGCGACGCGCAGCTGACGATGGCGCAGCAGGTGCCGCTCAAAGGCGCAGTCATCGTTTCGACGCCGCAGGACCTTGCGCTAATCGACGCGCGGCGCGGCATCGCCATGTTCCGGCGGGTGGACGTGCCGGTGCTCGGCGTGGTCGAGAACATGAGCTATTTCGTCTGCCCGCAATGCGGAACCCGGTCTGACATTTTCAGCCACGGCGGCGCCCGCCATGAGGCCGAACGACTGGGCGTCCCCTTTCTCGGCGAAGTTCCGCTGCATATGACGATCCGGGAGAAATCCGACAGCGGATTGCCAGTTGTCGCGACCGAGCCTGAGGGTGAGCATGCGCGTATCTACCGCGAGATCGCAGCCCGCGTGCGCGATGCCCTTAAGGGTCCCGCGCGGACGGCTCCCAGGATCGTGATCGAGACATAAGCCCTTCGACCAAAGGCGAAGCGCACCGCTGCATGGCTCGCATGCCGGCGGAACATGTTCACACCGGGCCATCAACCTGCTTTTAAGCCGTCACGGCCGCTGCTGAACCGGCCTCGAAACAATCAGGAGACCATCGATATGAAACGCCGGCAATTTCTTGGCGCTGCGGGCGCGGGGCTCGCTGCGAGCGCGCTCGCGGCACCTGCGATCGCGCAATCCAGCCCGGAGGTGAAATGGCGCTTGACCTCGAGCTTCCCGAAGTCGCTCGATACGATTTACGGTGCTTGTGAGGTTTTCGCAAAGGTCGTCGCCGAGGCGACCGACAATAAATTCCAGATCCAGACCTTTGCGGCCGGCGAGATCATCCCCGGCCTCCAGGCCGCCGACGCGGTCGGCAACGGCACCGTCGAGATGTGTCATACGGCTTCTTATTACTATGTCGGCAAGGACCCGACCTTCGCGCTGTTCACCGCGCAGCCGTTTGGGCTCAACGCCCGCATGCAGACGGCCTGGATGAATTTCGGCGGTGCGCTCGACCTCGCCAATGAATTCTACAAAAAATATGGCTACATGGCGTTTCCGGCGGGCAATACCGGCACGCAGATGGGCGGCTGGTTTCGCAAGGAGATCAAGTCGGTCGACGATATCAAAGGCTTGAAATTCCGCACGGCCGGCTTCAACGGTCAGATCTTCAGCAAGATGGGCGCGGTGCCGCAGCAGATTGCCGGCGGCGACATCTATCCGGCGCTGGAAAAAGGCACGATCGATGCGGTCGAGTGGGTCGGGCCTTATGATGACGAGAAGCTCGGCTTCTACAAGGTCGCGAAGTACTACTACTATCCCGGCTGGTGGGAAGGCGGCGCGATGCTGCACAACTTCATCAATCTCGAAAAGTGGAACGCTCTGCCGAAGAGCTATCAGGCCATCGTGAAGGCCGCCTCCGAAACCGCGCACAACTGGATGACTGCCAAGTACGACGCGGGCAATCCAGGCGCGCTCAAGCGGCTGGTGGCGAACGGCGCGCAGCTGCGCCCGTTTCCTCAGCCGGTGATGGAGGCAAGCTACAAGGCTGCTCTCGACACTTACAATGAAGTCTCGGCCAAGAATGCCGATTTCAAAAAGGTGTACGAGAGCATGGTCGCCTTCCGCAATGACGAGTATCTGTGGTGGCAGGTGGCTGAACTAGGCTTCGATGCCTTCATGGTGCGGATACGCGCGCGCGGTTAGCGTTTCTGACCAAAATTGCAAGCCAACGAGCCCCTGCCCACCCGGGCGGGGGCTTTTTTCTGGATTCGATCCTCCTACCGCCGAGGATAAGAAACTCTGCTTTTCAGGCCGTTGAAAGCAAGGCAAACTGACCTCAGCCGGTGTGCCCGTCATTTCAGGCATGCCAACGGCAGCACCCATACCGGGGGATGGCGGGAGAGGCCCGTCAGAACGTCAGAGGGAGGATACAGGATGAAACGTCGTCAATTTCTGAAAGCGGCAGGCGTCGGCCTTGCCGCGACCGCTGTCGCGAGTCCAGCGATCGCGCAGTCGATGCCAAAGATCAAATGGCGCATGCCGACCAGCTGGCCCAAGTCGCTCGACACGATCTATGGCGGCGCCGACGTTATGTGCAAGGTGCTGAGCGAGGCGACCGACGGCAATTTCGAGATCCAGCCGTTCGCTGCGGGCGAGATCGTCCCCGGCCTGGCCATCGTCGATGCCGTGCAGAACGGCACGGTCGAGATCGGCCATACCGCGTCCTATTATTACTTCGGTAAGGACCCGACCTTCGGCTTCGGCACCTCGGTCCCGTTCGGACCCAACTTCCGCATCAACCAAGGCTGGTTCCTGCAAGGCGGCGGCATGGACGTGCTGAACGAATTCTATGCGAAATATAACCAGCGCGGGCTGCTGGCCGGCAACACCGGCTGCCAGATGGGGGGCTGGTATCGCAAGGAGATCAACACGATCGACGATCTCAAGGGCCTCAAGATGCGCATCGGCGGCTGGGCCGGCAAGGTGCTGCAGAAGCTCGGCGGCGTGCCGCAGCAGATCGCCGGCGGTGATATCTATCCGGCGCTCGAAAAAGGAACGCTGGATGCGTGCGAGTGGGTCGGTCCCTATGACGACGAAAAGCTCGGCTTCTACAAGGTCGCGCCGCATTACTATGCCCCGGGCTGGTGGGAAGGCGGCTCGATGCTGTTCGCGATGGTCAATCTCGATAAGTGGAATTCGCTGCCGAAGCACTACCAGGCGGCGCTCGAACAGGCCGGCCATTATGCGAATACCTGGATGATGGCGAAGTACGATGCCGTGAACCCGCAGGCGTTGCGGCGGCTGCTGGCCGGCGGCACCAAGCTGCACGTATTTTCGCCGCAGATCATGGAGGCCTCCTACAAGGCGACCCTGGAGCTGCATGCCGAGGTTGCCAAGGAGAATGCCAGCTTCAAGAAGGTCAACGACTCGATGATGGCCTTCACGAAGAATGCCTATCAGTGGTTCCAGGTCGCGGAAATGACCTACGATCAGTTCATGGTCCGCGCGATGCGCGCCTGATTGCGGCTTACGAAAAAATGCAAGGCCCCGGAGCAGGACTCCGGGGCCTTTTTATTTGGCTGCGACTGCCGTTATTTGAAAGTCGGCGGGCTGAAGTCCGGCGCCGGCATGTCGATCTGCGGAATCTCGATCTTGACCTTGTTGGGGTCGATCGTCGACAGCCCGCGCTTGTAATGCATCACCATGGCCGGAAACAGAATGACCAGCAGCACCATGATGACCTGGATGACCACGAACGGTATCGCGCCCCAATAGATCTGCCCGGTCGTTACCGGCTCCGTGCGCTTGCCGGTCAGGCGGTCGATGAACGGCTCCTTGGGCGCTACCGAGCGCAGGTAGAACAGGGCGAAGCCGAACGGCGGATGCATGAACGAGGTCTGCATGTTGACGCCGAGAATGACGCCGAACCAGATCAGGTCGATGCCGAGATGCTCGGCGGCCGGCCCGAGCAGCGGGATCACGATGAACGCCAACTCGAAGAAATCGAGGAAGAAGGCCAGCACGAAGACGAAGGCGTTGACGAAGATCAGGAAGCCGATCTGCCCGCCGGGCAGGGAGGTCAGCAGGTTCTCGACCCAGATGTGGCCGCTCACGCCGTAGAACGTCAGCGAAAAGACACGCGCGCCGACCAGGATGAAGACGACGAAGGACGACAGTTTCGCTGTCGATTCGACCGCCTGCCGGATCAGATTCCAGGTCAGCCGGCGCTTCAGCAGGCCCAGCAGCAACGCGCCGACCGCGCCCATCGCGCCGCCTTCCGTCGGCGTCGCGACGCCGAGGAAAATGGTGCCGAGCACCAGGAAAATCAGGAACAGCGGCGGCACCATGACGAACGTCGTCTGCCGCGCGATGTGCGACAGGAAGCGGAGCTTGAACAGCCGGTCCGTCACCCAGTCGATGACCGCGATGGCGAACGCGAACAGGATGCCGGAGAACATCGTCAGCACGACGAAATCGGCGCCGTGCGACTCGGAACCGCGCATCACCCACCAGCCAAATATGCCGCTCAGGACCGCGAGGATCGCGAGTGAGGTCAGGCCGCGGCCGCCATTGCTTTCGCGAAAGCCGACCGCTTCCACGGGCAGGCCGGGCGCCGCCTTGGGAAACGCCAGCGTGATAATGAAGACGTAGACGGCATAAAGTCCGGACAGCACCAGGCCGGGGATGAACGCGCCTTCGTACATGTCGCCAACCGAGCGGCCGAGCTGGTCGGCCATCACGATCAGAACCAGAGACGGCGGGATGATCTGCGCCAGCGTGCCGGACGCGGCGATCACGCCGCAGGCCACCCGCCGGTCATAGCCGTAGCGCAGCATGATCGGCAGCGAGATCAGGCCCATCGAGATCACCGAGGCCGCAACGACGCCCGTGGTGGCGGCGAGCAGCGCGCCGACGAAAATCACCGCATAAGCGAGACCGCCCCGAATCGTGCCGAACAACTGGCCGATCGTGTCGAGCAGGTCTTCCGCCATGCCCGAACGTTCGAGGACGAGGCCCATGAACGTGAAGAACGGAATGGCGAGCAGCGTGTCATTGTTCATCACGCCATAGACGCGCTCGGGGAGCGCCTGCAGGAAGTCAGGAACGAACAGGCCGAGCTCGATGCCGACAAGGCCGAACAGCAGGCCGACGGCACCGAGCGAGAATGCTGCCGGATAGCCGAGCAGCAGAAAAACCACGAGCGCCAAGAACATGATCGGCGCCATGTTGTCGATGAAGAACGCGAGCATTGGAGTTCCCCCGCTGTCGACTGGCGCTAGCGCTTCTCGATGGCTTCGACGATGTGCTCGACCTCGGCTTCGATGGCATCAACCTGGGCGGCGTGCGGATCGGGAATGAGGTCCCGCATGACCGAGAGCCGTTTGATCAGCTCCGAGATGCCTTGAAGAAGAAGGAAGGTGAACCCGATCATGACCAGCGATTTCGTCGGCCATTGCGGCAGCCCTCCGGCGTTGCCGGATTGCTCGTTGATCTCAAAGGACCGGTAGAAGAATGGAACGCCGGTGACGATCATGACGACGGTCAGCGGCAGAAGAAAAAACGTATGGCCGACGACATCGATGGTATTACGCAGCCAGGACGGCATCAGGTTGTTCACGATATCGATGCGAATATGCTCGTTGTCGAGCAGCGTCCACGGCGCGCACATGATGAAGACAACGCTGAAAAGCACCCACTGAAGCTCGAGCCAGGAATTGGATGATGTGTCGAATATCTTGCGGACAGAGGCGTTGACGGCCGATACGATCACTGCCGCAAGGATGAGCCAAGCGAGCCGCTTGCCAAGCCAGGTATTGATTGCGTCGATGATACGGGCCAACGGAAGCAACGATTTCAGAGCTGCATCGAGGATTCCCACGTTTCCCCCTTCGGCCCGCCGTGGCGGCGGACTTGCATTATATTATTATATGTATGCCCCCGGCCGCCTTGAGAGGCGGATGGCAACTTAATCCATCGCATTGCTGCGCCGTCAATGGGAATTTTTGCGCCCTTTGCCGTTTGTGCGCGGGACCTGCCCACGCTTGGCGCGCGCGGAACTGGTTAAGGCAGGGCGGTCGTCAGCCGCCAGTCACGCTCATATGCCGGGATAGCGCCGGCCGGCTATGACGCCGATCAATGATGAAGTCATGGCCCTTGGGCTTGCGCGCGATCGCGTCGTCGATTGCCGCATTAAGCGCATCGTTGCTTTCCGATGCGCGTAATGGCTTGCGAAGGTCGGCGGCATCCTCTTGCCCCAGACACATATAGAGGGTGCCGGTGCAGGTCACGCGCACGCGATTGCAGGATTCACAGAAGTTGTGAGTCATTGGCGTGATGAAGCCGAGCCGCCCGCCTGTTTCCTTGACCCTGGCGTAACGCGCCGGCCCACCAGTCTGGTAATCAATGTCTTCGATCGTAAAGCGCTCAGCCAAACGTGCCCGCAGCAGCGACAATGGCAGGTATTGCTCGATACGGTCCTCACCGATGTCACCGAGCGGCATAACCTCGATTACCGTCAGGTCCATGCCGCGCCCATGCACCCATTCGATCATTGGCGCGATGTCGTCTTCGTTGACGCCCTTGAGCGCAACCGTGTTGATCTTGACCTTCAGGCCGGCCGCCTGTGCGGCTGCGATGCCCGACATAACCTTGTCGAAGTCACCCCAGCGCGTGATAGCGCGAAATTTATCCGGATCGAGCGTATCCAGCGAGACATTGATGCGTTCGACGCCGTGGCCTTTCAGTTCGGCCGCATATCGGGCCAGCTGCGAACCATTAGTGGTCAGCGTCAGCTCCTTGAGCGCACCGCTTGCCAGATGACGTGACAGCGAGACCACAAGGGTCATGATGCCGCGTCGCACCAGCGGTTCGCCACCCGTCAGCCGCAGCTTGCTGACACCCTTGGCGACAAAGGCGCTGCACAGGCGGTCGAGCTCCTCCAACGTCAGCAATTCGGCCTTGGGCAGGAACGTCATATGTTCCGCCATGCAATAGACGCAGCGAAAATCGCAGCGGTCGGTCACCGAGACGCGCAGATAAGTAATCGCGCGGCCGAACGGATCGATCAGCGCACGCGACGCCCGGTCGCGATCGAATTCAAGGATCGAAGTTTCGCCGGAGACGGTCATTGGTGTTCGGTCTGACAGTAAGAACCTGGTTTCGATATAAGACTTGTGGCGGATGTCCGCTACGGCGTCCAGCGCCAGATTTCGTGACGAAAAGGCCCGGCGCTCGCGCACCGGGCCTCGAAATTCGTCTTGGAAAAAGCCGTTACTTCTGCTGGGCGGGCGGGGTCGAAGGCCACGGCGACGTTGCGGTAGCCGGTGCGGCGGCCGAAGTCGCCGGAGCAGGGGCCGCAGCAGTAGTGGCAGCAGCAGGCGCCGGTGCGGGCTTGGTGGCACTGGTCTTCTTTTTGGCCGGCTTCTTTTTGGTGGTCGGTTTTGCCGGTGGCGGGGCAGGGGTCAGTTCGACCACAACCGGGTTGGGCTGCAGCTTGGCGCCGCCGTCAGCCGCGACGGATTCAAGCTGCTCGGTATCAGGCTGATAGCCCTGGAGCGTAAAGGTCACGGAGACTGGCGCGTCGACCGGCAATGCAATCGAGCACGGCGTCTTGCAGTTTTGGCCGCTCGACACGGTCGCCGTCGCGCCCGCCGGCTCGGATTCAAACTGGACCGAGTCCGTAATCGGGCCGGGCTTTAGTGCATCCAGGCTCATCCACTCTGGTGTCGACGAGCATGACGCAAGCAAAAGGCCGCCGGCCAGGACAAAGAATACTCGATACATAATCCCACCCCCTTTGGGCAGTCCGAGCCACCCGGCTCAAATGTCAATTATCATTAGAATTGCGGCAAAAGTCGCGCAACCTGGCGTGTCTGTTAACCTTACCGCGTTAACCATGTCGGCGGCTGCATTATGCTCGTCGGGAAAATTCGGCGATTGCCTCGGGCAAATCGTTGAAATGACTGATCACGCGGTCGGGATTGAATTCGGCCACCGGCCGCGGCGTATAGCCGAAATCGACGGCGATGATCGGGATGCCCGCGGCCCGGGCGGTCCGCACGTCGGTTTCCGAGTCTCCGATCATCACGGCCGCGTCCGTCCGTCCGCCGGCTGCGGCAATGGTCTTGCGCAGGATGGCCGGGTCGGGCTTCTGGACGCCGAAAGTGTCCTGGCCACAAATCGCCGAGAATCTCCCGGCGAGCCCTAGCGCGCTTAGTAGCTTGACTGACAGCAATTCGAGCTTGTTGGTGCAGACCGCCAGATGAAACCGGTCGGCCGCCAATCGGTCGAGCGTCGCCTCAAGCCCAGGGAAGGGCCTGGACCGATCGGCGATATGTGCGGAATAATGATCAATGAATTCGGCAAACGTTCGTTCAAGGTCCTCCGTGGACGGCTTTCTGCCATCCGCCGCCAGCCCGCGCGCCAGCATGGATTTGGCCCCGCCGCCGATCAGCGTCCGCGCCTCGTCATAGGGCAAAAGCGGCAGGCCCTCGCGCGCCAAGATGAAGTTGAGGGTGTCGACAAGATCGGGCGCGGTGTCAACCAGAGTGCCGTCAAGATCGAAAACGACGATTGGCTCGGACATAGCGGATCGCTACCGCCCCATTCGGTGGCAGGCAAGCGCCGGATAACGAAAGCCGCAAATAAGTCGATCTGTCCCGCCGGCACGTCGATGCAAATTCGGCTATGTTTCGGCTGTCATCGAGGCTAGACAGGCACAAGGCTGCCCGTGATTTCCCGGATTTCTCGACCAGACGATGAGCGCTGATGCCCAGAAGCGTGCGGCTGCCGCGCGCGCCTTGGAATTCGTCCGGCCGGGCATGAAGCTCGGGCTCGGCACCGGCTCGACGGCGCGTCATTTCGTCGAGTTGCTCGGTGAGCGCGTTCGTTCCGGCCTCGACGTCGTCGGCGTACCGACGTCCGAAGCGACCCGCGCCGACGCTGAACGCTGCAGTGTCCCCCTCACTACGCTCGATGACGAGCCGGTACTTGATCTTACAGTCGACGGCGCGGACGAAATCGCGCCCGACCTCATATTGATCAAGGGTGGTGGCGGCGCCTTGCTGCGAGAGAAAATCGTCGCGGCCGCCTCGCGTCGTATGGTGGTCATCGCCGACGAGACCAAGTGGGTGTCGGTGCTCGGACGCTTTCCGCTGCCGGTCGAAGTGCTGCCGTTCGGGCTTGGCGCGACATGGCGAGCCATCGAAACGGCTGCGGCGGCGGTTGGGCTTGTCGGCAAGCTCGCGCTGCGCCGTGGAAAGGACGGCCATGCTTTCGTCACGGATGGGGGCCACTGGATCATTGATGCCGCATTCGACCATATTGCCGATCCCAAGGCATTGGCCCTAAGGCTTGCGGCAGTCCCGGGGGTTATGGAACATGGATTGTTCATTGACCTTGCGCAAACGGCTATTCTAGCCGGCCCCGGCGGCGTGCGCGTCATCGAGCGGCCCTGTTAGCCAACTCGCCAGAGGAGCGAATGATGAAGATGAAGAGTTTTGCCGGCGCGCTGCGTGCCGTTTTGACCGGAGCGGCTTTGCTGGCGCTCGGCACCAGCGGGTTCGCTCAACAAGCGCCGTCCGCAGCGGCCATCGAAACCGCCAAGGAGATCATTGCGCTGAAAGGCGGCGACAGTCTGTTCGGTGCCATAATCCCCGGCGTGATCGAACAGGGCAAGGCAATGTTCGAGCAGCAAAACCCGGCTTTGGGCAAGGACCTCTCGACGGTCGCCGCGAAATTGCGCACGGAGCTCGGGCCGCGGATGGCGGAGGTCAACGTCGAAGTCGCCAAGGCCTACGCCGGGCATTTCACCGAAGCGGAGCTCAAGGACATCCTGGCCTTTTACAAGTCGCCGCTGGGCCGCAAGATGATCGCCGAGGAGCCGAAGGCCCTGCAGGAAGCGGTTGTCTTCGCGCAGGAATGGTCGCGCAAGTTTTCGGATGAGGTCGTGGCGAAGATGCGCCAGGAAATGAAGAAAATGGGGCACGATTTGTAGCCCTCCGGCTTCGCGGCGAATGCGCCATGTCAGATTTCAATGTCGACTTGTTTGTCATCGGCGCGGGATCCGGTGGCGTGCGCGCCGCGCGCATTGCGGCCTCCTATGGCGCGCGGGTAATGATTGCCGAGGAGTATCGGGTCGGCGGCACCTGCGTCATCCGCGGCTGCGTGCCGAAAAAACTGCTGGTCTATGCGTCCCGCTTCGCGGATGAGTTCGAGGATGCCGCCGGCTTCGGCTGGACCGTGCCGGAACCGGTGTTCAACTGGTCGCATCTGATCGCCAACAAGGATCGCGAGATCGCGCGGCTGGAGCAGGCCTACACCACCACGCTCGAGCGTCACAAAGTCCAATTGATCAAAAGCCGGGCAGTGCTGGAAGACAAGCACACTGTGCGGCTCGCCAACGGCGCGCGCGTGCGCGCCGAGACGATCCTGATCGCGACGGGTGCCACGCCTTATCATGGCGCGCGCATCGCCGGCCTGGAGCATGTCATATCCTCGAATGAGGCGTTCCATCTCCCGACGCTGCCGAAGCGAATCCTGATCCAGGGCGGCGGCTATATCGCTGTCGAGTTCGCCGGCATATTCAACGGTCTCGGCAGCGAGGTGACGCTGGTCTATCGCGGCGACAATATTCTGCGCGGCTTCGACGACGACGTGCGCGAGCATTTGCGGACCGAGATGGAGCGTCGCGGCATCAGGATCATCACCAGGCAGACGGTGGTCGCGGTCGAGAAGGTGGAGCACGGGCTCTGCGTCGAGCTCTCGG
>CAZNTY010000201.1:0-1926 GCA_964576085.1 uncultured Undibacter sp.
AGCGTCCATCTTGCCGCTCGTTTGCGAGGGGATCGTTGAGATCGAGCCGGCAAGGAGCGGCGCTGCATTCGCGCGCCCGGCGTAGATGCGAATCGTGACAGGCAGCGTTGAAATCGGAATGCCGTGGAGCACCAGCGCGCCGGCATTGGCAACAGGTCCAACGATATTGTCGGAGTCATAGCGGTAGCGGCCGGCCGATGCGGCTGTATCGAGCAGGTCCGCGATCCGGTAATCGATCAGCTTGAACGTCCTGGTGTCAGGGAATGCGAAGCTGTGCTCGCGCCAAGCCGGGTCGTCCGGGTTGGCGTGGCGCCCGCCGGCGCGGAGCCAGACCGTCCAGAGCCGGTCGACATTGGCGTGATGCAGGAAGAACACTGGATCAAGCGGCGCCATGCCGACGGTCATCAGGCCGACGCGGTTATTGACCTGGTCGTATCCGATGGCGCGATGGATGTAGGTGTGCGGGGTGGCCTCAAGATACCCGGGCCGCCTGGCGTGCTTGTCGTCGGGACGTCCCCCCGCGAAATTGTCGAACGTGTCGACCGCGATCAACTCCCGCTCAGCCTTTCCCGGCGCGCCGAGATCGATGAAGTCGACCGGGCTGCCCTGGCCGACCGGACCGAACCGCTGATCGTCATAGAGCGGATTGACGAGCGAGGCGCCGGCTTTCCGGTAGGTCGATTCCAATACGGACTTCGGCAGTGTCGGTGTCGTCAGCCAGTCCCAGTACGGGATGGTGAGCGCAGGCTCGCTGATCGCGTCCTGCAGCGCGCGCTCAACGTGGATCAGGTAGGCGCGGTGCCAGGGCAGGAACCACCAGCCGTAATGGATCTCATGCGGGCCGCTGGCGCCGAAGCACAGTTGATTGTGCGTGGTGGCCAGCGCGAACCAGCCGTCGATCGCCGGCCGCTTGCCGTAATCGTCCTTCTTGCGCAGCGCGTCGATGGCGTCGCGCAGCGCTTGAAGCGCACCGGGGTCTTTCTCAACGTCAAGGATGTTGCGGCGCCTGTTGATTGCGCTCAGCGCCGGGGAGAGCGGCGCGGCCGCGGCGATGGCCGCGCAAGACGCCCCGATCAGAACGTTTCGACGGGTCGGCATCCTTGGTCCTCGGGTCACCGTTGCCGCTGCGCATCGCTTGGCGGATTTTCGGTGCCGCCCCTCGCAGGCAAGCCTTGGATCAGCTAAGTTAACCACCACGGTCGAGGATTCATTCCTGGAGCGGGCTTGACCAGGACCGGATCGGGTCCTATAAGCGCGTAATGAAAGTTCAGGTAAAAGCCATGATGCGCAATATTATTATCGTACTTGAGGTTCGGATGTGACCGCGGAGGCCAATGGCCGCCCCCGAGGATGCATCCGGACATGGCCCCACGCGGGCCTTTTTTAATGCCCGGAACAGAGCGAAGTAAAAAAGGACGAGAGAGCATGAGCAAGGAAATAACCGGCGCCGAAATGGTGATCGAGGCGCTCGCCGATCAGGGCGTCAAGCACATCTTCGGCTATCCGGGCGGCGCGGTGCTGCCAATCTACGACGCGATCTTTCAGCAGGATCGCGTCCGCCACATCCTGGTGCGGCATGAGCAGGGTGCCGTCCACGCCGCCGAGGGTTACGCGCGCTCGACCGGCAAGGTCGGCTGCGTCCTCGTCACCTCCGGCCCCGGCGCGACCAATGCGGTGACGGGGCTCACCGACGCGCTGATGGATTCGATCCCGATCGTCTGCATCACCGGTCAGGTGCCGACCCACCTGATCGGCAACGATGCCTTCCAGGAATGCGATACCGTCGGCATCACCCGGCCGTGCACCAAGCACAATTATCTGGTGAAGAGCATCGCCGACCTGCCGCGTGCGCTGCACGAGGCCTTTCACATCGCGGCGAGCGGCCGGCCGGGTCCGGTCGTGGTCGATATCCCGAAGGACGTGCAG
>CAZNTY010000202.1:0-12446 GCA_964576085.1 uncultured Undibacter sp.
TGATGCCGATCCGAGGAGATGTCCCGCATTCCAGTAGCGTGCCCGGACGCCTGGAATGACCTCGAGCCAGCTCTCGTATTCGACCGGTCTGAAAGCATCGAGTGACGCGATAGCATCGGCCTGGGTATAGATCGGCGTGACCTCGGCGCGCCCACGCACAACATTGCGCCGATTAAGAGCCATAACTTCCGATTCCTGGATACTTCCCGCGTCGGGCAGCATGAAGGAGCACAGATCGATGGTGCCACGCGTCGCAATGATCGATCCGCGGAAACCTTCGCGCACCAGTTTCGGCAACAGCCCGCTATGATCGATATGCGCATGCGTCAGCAAAACAGCGTCGATGTCGGCCGGATGAAAAGGGAAGGCGCCGTAATTGAGCGCCTTCAGCGTCTTCGATCCTTGGAACATGCCGCAATCCACCAGCAGACTGCCCGACCTGGCTTGGAAGAGATGGCAGGAGCCGGTCACGGTCTGGGTGGCTCCGCAGAATCGAAGGGTTACGCTCATGACGGTTTTCCGGGTGAATCATCCATCTCGACGCGCAGCGCTTCTGCGAGCACGGCGTCGAGAACGACAGCGTTGGTCGGATGCGGCACACTGCTGGTCGAACGGATGGAGCGGATGCCGGCGGCAAGAAATTCGTCATACAATTCCGCCGGAAATAATGCATGGGTGATAACGACATCGATCGGGTGGGCGCCCGCAGCCTTGAGCGCGGCGGCACAAGCCTTCAACGTCCCTCCTGACGAGACGATGTCGTCGACCACCAGGGCGGGCCGTCCCGAGAGCACGTGCGGCTCTTCGAACTTGAGCTCGACTAAACGGTCGTCATGACGAATCTTCTGCGCGACAGCGCAGTCGAGTCCGAGCCGCCGCGCAAGATCGCCAACCCAAAGCCGGGATTCGATGTCCGGACCAACGACGACCGTCCGCCGGTCGATAACGGCCCGCAATGTGTCGGCAATCGTAGGCATCGCCGACAGATTGTCGGCGGCAATGCCTGGAAAGACATCGCGAATATCCCTGGTCCGATGCAGATGCGCGTCGACCGTAACGATTCTGTCAAACAGGCCGGCGAGCAGATGACCGACGGCTTTCTGGCTGATCGCCTCGCCCATCCGGAATGCCGCGTCCTGGCGCATGTAGCACAGATACGGCGCCACCAGCACGAGCCGCTGCGCGCCGCCCCGCCGCAGCGCCTCGACCGCGAACAGGAGCGCAATGAGCTTCTCGTTGGGTCGATCGAGTGTGGCATAGACGATAGTCGTTGCCGCTGCCGGTCCAACCGTCACGCGCATTTCTCCGTCCGGAAACTGGTGCACGTCGATCTCGTGCATCGCAATGTCCAGCAGCCCGGCAAGCCGCGCCGCATCGCGTGCAGACGGGGGCAGACTGTGGACGGCAACGTCGGTCACAGGATCATTCCGTCGTCGCGCAAGACATGCTCGCTGACGGCGTAGCCGGTATTGTCCGCGGCGGCCGCAACCGCGAGATCATATTCCGACTGATCGAACGCATGGATGCGGTAAAGCGGTTCGCCCTGCTCGACGTGTTCGCCAATCTTCTTGAAGATTCGGATGCCGGCTCCGGTATCGATCGGCGCGCCGGCGGTTCGCGCCAAGCGATTGAGACGCAAGCAATCAATGCCGGAGACGATGCCGTCGCGCGGCGCCTTCACGTCCGCGGTCAGCGTTCCGAGATCGGTGCGACAGGTCGTCGGCCCCTGAGCGTCGATGATCTTCTGCATCTGCTTCAGTGCCGCGCCGCTGTTGAGAAGCTCGCGGGCCCGCTCATAGCCGCTTCCGCCCCGCAACTGCGGATCATAGTCCAGCAGGTGCGCTGCGAGCCGCAGCGACTTCTCACGCAGATCTGCAGGCGCGGATGGATCATTGGCCAGCACCGCCATCACGTCCTGCGCTTCGAGCACGGGGCCGATGCCCCGTCCGATCGGCTGGCGGCCGTCTGTGATTACCACCTCCACCGCGGTGCCGAAGCGATCACCGACGAACTCGAACAACTTGCGCAACCGCATCGCCTCCGTGAGGTTGCGAAGCTTGGCCGCTGGTCCGACGGGGAGGTCGATCAAGAGATGTGTTGAGCCCGCGGCAAGCTTCTTCGACATGATCGAAGCGACCATCTGCTCGCGCGCATCGAGGCTGAGCGGCCGCTCAACGGAAATAAGAATGTCGTCGGCCGGCGACAGGTTCACGTGCCCGCCCCAGACCAGGCAGCCGTGGCAAGCGGTGACGACCTCCTTCATCTCATCGACCCCGAGATCGACCCTGGCCAAAACCTCCATGGTATCGGCCGTTCCGGCCGGTGAGGTGATCGCGCGTGACGAAGTCTTCGGGATCGTCAGCCCGTGCGCCGCGACGATCGGCACAACGATCATGGAGGTGCGGTTGCCGGGAATCCCGCCGATGCAATGCTTGTCAACCACAATCGACCGGTCCCACTTCAGTTGCGTACCGGCCTGGCTCATTGCACGCGTCAGCGAAAGAAGCTCGTCGCTGGTCATGAAGCTCGCCGAGCTGATGAGAAAGGCGGCAATCTCCATGTCCGAATAACGGTAGTGCACGAGGTCATCGACAATGGCGTCGATCTCGCTGGCGCTCAGCGTATGGCCCTGGATCTTTGCTCGCACCGCATCGAGGCTGGGGGGTTGAACAGCAGGCATAACTGTGACCGGCACCCCGTCGGGTTCGGCAAACCGCCGATGAGCAGGCTCGGCCAAGCCGAGATCGCCCGGACCTACAAGGCTATCATCGTCGGTGATAATCAGGGTCGCCAGCAAAACCTTGGCGCCGCGGCGGAGCTCGACGCGACTGAAGCCGCGAAATATCTCCGGTCGCAACGCGTTCGACCGGCTCGATATGACGACAATGTTCTCACGGCCCGTATCAAGGTTGACACGGCGGATGTTCAGTTGCGAGCGCGACAAATTGGCGGCATCCATAATGACATTCTCTAAACAAACCTAGCAACCCTATATCCGGATCGATTGAGCCAAATCATAACCGTTACTGCGAACCCGGCCATCAAGATCTCGATTCCAGGGCGACGATAAAGTCCTTGGCCTGGTCTCAGGCAGCCGCGATCGTGCCCAGGACAGACTATCGTCGCCTTTCGCCCGCAAGGAGATCCGGTTGGATAACTCGTCGGAAATTTTCTCGGTCCTGCTTGGTCTCAGTGAAGACGAGGCGAAAAAACGGCTGAAGACCGAAGGTTTCAACGAACTCCCGCATCAGGAGCATCGAACTGCGCTCCGCATCGTGGTTGAAGTTTTGCACGAACCGATGTTGGTGCTGCTGCTCACGGGCGGCGCAATCTATCTCCTGCTGGGCGATTTGCAGGAGGCGCTCATCCTGCTCGCCTTTGCGAGCATGTCCGTCGTGATTACCGTGGTCCAGGAAACACGCACTGAGCGCGTGCTGGAAGCGCTGCGCGATCTCACCAGTCCGCGGGCGCTGGTGATCCGGGACGGCGATCATCGCCGCATCCCTGGTCGCGAGGTGGTTCGAGGCGATCTTGTCGTGCTGGCCGAGGGAGATCGCGTTCCAGCGGACGCTGTGCTTCTGCAATGCCGCGACCTTCAGGCTGACGAGTCGCTGCTGACGGGCGAGTCGGTGCCGGTTCGCAAAGTCGCGTCGGCGACCCTGCGGCCGTCCGACGCCAGACCTGGAGGAGACAATCTTCCCTATATTTATTCTGGCTCGCTGATCGTACGAGGCAGCGGCATCGCCGAGGTCTTCGCCACCGGGCCGCGGAGCGAGATCGGTAAGATCGGCCAATCACTCCGCAGCCTAGAGACCGAGCCGCCGCGCCTGCGCGCGCAAACCACGCGTCTTGTGCGCCTCTCGGCCATCGCCGGCGGGCTGGTCAGCATTGTCGCCCTGGTGCTGTACGGCACGCTCCGCGGCGACTGGCTCGAGGCCTTACTCGCTGCAATCACCATCGGTATGGCTATGCTTCCTGAAGAGTTTCCGGTCGTGTTGACCGTGTTCATGGCCATGGGCGCCTGGCGGATTTCTCGCGCGCGCGTGTTAACGCGTCGCGCCGCAGCGATCGAGACGTTAGGGTCGGCGACGGTGCTGTGCACCGATAAGACCGGCACCTTGACCGAGAACCGCATGTCGATCGCTGAGCTGTGGCCAAGGAGCGGCGATATTTTTTCCCCGCACAAGGCCTCAGACGCGACCTTGCCGAAGGACGCGCAGGCTCTAGCTTTTTACGGCCTTCTGGCGAGCGCGCCCGAACCTTTCGATCCGATGGAGAAGGCCTTTCATGATTTCGTAAAAAGACAGGTTGTCGGTCCATCGAATGCGAGCTGGACGCTTGCGCGCAGTTATGGGCTACGACCCGATCTCCTCGCTGTCACTCACGTCTGGCGGCCGAATCCACAAAAAGCGGAATTCGTTGTTGCAGCTAAGGGTGCACCGGAAACCATTAGTGACCTTTGCCGCCTCAGTGAGGCTGACCGTACAACTGTTAGACGGGCCGTCGACACGATGGCGGCTGACGGATTGCGCGTCCTGGGCGTCGCGAAAGCAACTCATGTGGAAGACGTGTTTCCCACCAATCCACGCGACTTTGCCTTTGCGTTTCTGGGGCTGGTCGGCCTTGCCGATCCTTTACGGCCTAGCGTGCCTCAGGCTGTGAACGACTGCCGCTTCGCCGGCATTCGCGTCATCATGATTACCGGAGATTATCCGGCGACGGCCCGTGCAATCGCACATCAAGCTGGCCTCGATGGCAGTAGCGCCGTCATTAGTGGCGATGTCTTGAAGGGGCTTGAGGACCGCGACCTGCAGGATCGCGCGCGGACAGCGACGGTCTTTGCACGCATCATGCCGGAGCAGAAACTCCGCATTGTCCAGGCGCTGAAAAGCGACGATGAAATCGTCGCCATGACGGGTGATGGCGTCAACGACGCGCCATCGCTGAAGGCGGCACATATCGGCATCGCCATGGGTGGTCGCGGCACGGATGTCGCGCGTGAAGCCTCCGCGATCGTATTGCTCGACGACGACTTTGGCTCGATCGTCACCGCTATCCGACTCGGACGGCGCATCTACGACAATCTGCGCAAGGCGATGGGTTTTATCTTTGCCGTGCACGTGCCCATTGCCGGACTGGCGCTATTGCCGCTGGTTCTCGGCCTACCGATCATCTTCAGCCCGATCCATATCGCCTTCCTGGAGATGGTCATCGATCCGGTTTGCACGCTTGTCTTCGAGGCCGAGACCGAAGAAGAGGACGTCATGCGCCGTCCGCCACGTCCGCCGTCCGAGCCATTGTTTTCCTGGCCGCTTGTCGCCTGGAGCATCCTGCAAGGCACGCTGGTGTTCATGCTGGTCAGCGCAATCTATATCATCGCCTCGCAACGAGGCATGCCGCCAGACGAGGTTCGAGCACTGACTTTCTTCTCGTTCGTCTTTTCCATCGGGAGTCTGATCCTCGTCAACAGATCCTTCAGCACGTCTCTCGTGACGGCCATCCGCCGACCCAATTCCATGCTCACGTGGATTATCGCCACGGTCGCCGCGATTCTTGCGCTCAGTCTGCTGGCACCAGCGGTACGGAATCTGTTCGACTTCGGCCCGTTGCATTGGGACGATCTCAGCCTGACGCTCGGCGCTGCCGTAACCATTCTGATCGTGCTCGAACTTGCGAAGACCTTCTGGCGCGATCAACTCCGCTTCTGAGTTATGCTACTTGCCGAGATAGGACAGGAGCGTGACGCCCCTGTTTAAGACAGCACTCGATCGCTGACGCAATGGATCCGGTCACTATAGTTGGATCGATTGCGAAACGCCGATCAAGAACATCTAATTGATCTTCATCAACACTCCGAAGGCGGACTCAGGCTTACTAGATTTCGGAGGCCGGAATTAAGGCCGGCCGTTGGGAGATGAATTATGAGATCATGGTTGATTGGTATAGGTGCGGTTACGCTCACTTGCCTCGCTTTTGCTCCGGCCCACGCGCGCGTACGTATTGGCGTGCTTCGGTGCGAAGTAGCGCCCGGCGCGAGCTATATTATCGGATCGCAAAAGACGCTGGACTGCCGCTATAAGTCTGTTTTCGGACATCGTGAGCACTATATCGGCCGTTTTAGCCGCTTCGGCCTGGATGTCGGCTATACGCAGGGTGGGCACGTGGCATGGAGCGTCTATGCGCCGGCCCGCCGCGGACCGGGTGCACTTGCGGGAGTTTACGGTGGCGCAAGCGCGGAGGCGACAGTTGCTGCCGGCCTCGGCGCTAACGTGCTGGTCGGCGGATTCGAAAATTCCATTGCGCTCCAGCCGCTGTCGATCAGTGCTCAAAAGGGACTTGACGTTGCGGTGGGTGTCGGCAGCCTGACGCTCGAAGCGGCGCAATAGACTGCTCTCTCCTGTGCCGCCGCCGTTTGAGCGGACGGTGGCACAGCGATGAGATGTGGCAATGACCGCGTGAGGAAGAAGCGACGCGCGCTTCAAAAGAGATCGGTCACATGAAGGCGATGGTACTCCGTCGAGCCGGTGAGCCCCTCATGTTTGAAGAGCGGCCGCTTCCACAGCCGGGCAAAAACGAAATCCGCATTCGGATTGAGGCCTGCGCGGTCTGCCGCACTGATCTCCACGTCGTTGATGGCGAATTGCCCGAGCCGAAACTGCCGCTGGTTCCAGGCCACGAAATCGTCGGCGTAGTCGAAGCTCTCGGCCCGGGCGTGACTTCGCTAGCGCCAGGCCAGCGCGTTGGCGTTCCCTGGCTCGGTCATACCTGCGGACACTGCCGCTTTTGCCGGTCAGGCCAAGAGAATCTGTGCGACGAACCGCTGTTCACCGGCTACACGCGCGATGGCGGATTCGCCACCCATACTGTTGCTGATGCTGATTTCGCCTTCCCACTGCCGGAAGAGCGGGACCCCATCGCCATGGCTCCATGGTTGTGTGCAGGACTAATCGGCTGGCGTTCGCTTCGCATGGCCGGTGATGGCCACCGGATTGGGCTCTATGGCTTCGGGGCTGCGGCCCATCTCATCATCCAGGTTTGCCGCTCGCAGCAGCGCGAGGTCTATGTGTTCACTCGTGAGGGAGATACCGCCGCGCAAGAACTAGCGCGCGCGCTCGGCGCGACCTGGGCCGGCAGCTCTGAAACAAGGCCTCTGGTCGAACTGGACACCGCTATCATCTTTGCCCCGGTCGGCGCGCTAGTGCCCATGGCGCTCGCGGCCCTGCGCAAAGGTGGCCACCTGGTCTGCGGCGGCATCCACATGTCGGACATCCCCACATTTCCTTATCATCTATTATGGCAAGAACGTCACCTTCAGTCGGTCGCCAATCTCACCCGCGGTGATGCGCGGGAATTCCTTCCGATTGCCGAAAAAATTGGGATCAAAAGCACGACGCACGTCTATCCGCTCGCAGCCGCAAATGACGCGCTCAATGATTTGCGGGCGGGCCGCTTTCAAGGCGCAGCGGTTCTGGTTCCCTGATTTCTCGCGTCCTGGCAAAGATATGTCGCTTCGTCATCTCAGAGACAAATCCGTAAATCGCCGTGATCCCGAGCATGGTGAGCAGCACCGGCATCGGCAGATGGACAAAATTGAAGATGCCGGCGAACGGTGAATATGGAATCGCAAGCGTGACGATCATCATTCCCACCGCTAATCCCAGCAGCAGAGGCGCGGGCTTGCTCAAATAGCAGGAACCGCGCGTGCGGATGATGAGGATGATGAGGAGCTGGGTCATCAGGGATTCGACGAACCAGCCGGTGCGGAACAGGATGGAATCCGAGTTGAACAGCCGCAGCAAGACACCGAACGTGAGAAAATCGAACAACGAGCTGATCAAGCCGAAAGCAATCATGAACCGCCGCAACGTGGCGATATCCCAAGTTCGCGGCCGATCAATAAAGTCTTTATCGACATTATCCCCTGCGACGGCGAGGGAGGGGACGTCGGATAAAAAATTGTTGAGCAGGATCTGCAAAGGCAGCAAAGGCAGGAAACGCAGCAGCAGCGACGCCACCGCCATGCTCACCATGTTGCCGAAATTGGCGCTGGTCGTGATCGCTATGTACTTGAATGTATTGGCATAAGTGGTCCGCCCGAGGACGACGCCCTGGCGCAGCACGTCGAGATCGTTGCGCAGCAGCACGAAATCGGCGGCCTCCTTGGCGACCTCGGCCGCCTGGTCGACCGATATCCCGACGTCGGCGCATTGCAGGGCCGGCGCGTCGTTGATGCCGTCGCCGAGGTAGCCGACCACGTGGCCGCGGCTTTTGAGCGCGAGCACGATGCGTTCCTTCTGGTTCGGGTCGATCTCGGCGAACACGTCGGTCTGCTCGGCGGCATGCCACAGCGCCTCGTCCCGAAGCTGGTTGAGGTCGCGGCCGGTCATCAGCCGCGGCGTCTCAAACCCGACCGCCCTGGCGACATGCGCGCTGATCAAGGGATTGTCGCCGGTGATCACCTTGACCCTGACGCCGAGCGCCGAGAGCGCGGCGAGCGTTTCCCGGATGCGCGGCTTCGGCGGATCGAGGAACAGCAGGTAGCCCGAGAAAACGAGCTCGTGCTCGTCCTCGCGCGTGCAATGGCGCTGGGCCGGAAGCGGCTTATAGGCGATCGCCAGCACGCGATAGCCGGACCGGCTGTAATCGGCGAACCGCCGCATGATCCGCTCGCGCTGTTCGGCCCCGAGCGGCGCGACGCTGCCGCCGGCCTCGACCCGGGCGCAAACATCGACGACGTTTTCCAGCGCGCCCTTGGTGATCAAAACCGGCTCCTTCCGGTCCGGCATCTGAACGAGCACGCTGAGCCGCTTCCGGACAAAGTCGTAAGGCACCTCGTCCAGCTTCTGCCCGCTCGAAATATCGACCCCGGCCGCCTGTCCCGCCGCGACGATCGCCTCGTCGAGCGGGTTTGCCATGCCCGTCTGCAGATGGGCGTTGATGCAGGCCTGGCGCATGACCACAGGGGAAGGATTGCCCTCGCCGTCGAGCGCGCTATCGAGCGTCAGCACGCCCTGCGTCAGCGTCCCGGTCTTGTCGCTGCAGAGGATGTTCATGCCGCCGAGATTCTCGATGGCGTTGAGACGGCGCACGATGACGCCGGAATCGGCCATGCGGCGCGCGCCGTGCGACAATGTAATGGTGACGATCGCCGGCAACAGCTCCGGGGACATCCCGACCGCCAGAGCAACGGCAAACAGCAGCGAATCCACCGCCGGGCGCTCGAGCAAGATATTGACGGCGAACACCACCAGCGCGACGACCAGCATGACGCGCATCAGCAGATAGCCGTAATGGCGGATACTGCGCTCGAACTCGGTTTCCGGCGCGCGCAGCCTCAGCCGGTCAGCGATCTGCCCAAAGACGGTGCGTGCTCCCGTGTGGACGATCAGGACGGTTGCCGTTCCGCTGCGCACCGAGGTGCCCATGAACACGCAGTTGGTTCGCTCACTGAGCGAGGCTTCGGCCGCCACAACGCCGGCCGTCTTCTCGACCGGATAGGATTCTCCCGTGAGCGCGGCCTGGCTCACAAAAAAATCCTTGGCCTCGAGCACAAGCCCGTCGCCGGGAATGAGATTGCCGGCGGAGAGCAAAATCACGTCGCCGGGCACCACCTTGCGGCTCGGAATGATCTCGATGCGCCCTCCCCGCCGGGTTCTGCAAGTGACGCGGACTTTGTCCCGCAATTTCTCGACCGCGGCCGACGCGCGATATTCCTGCATGAAGCTGAGCAGGCTGCTCCCGGCCACGATCGCGAGAATGATCGCCGAGTTGACCCAATCCTGCACGATCGCGGCAATGACGACGGCAACAATCAGGATGACAATGAGAGGGTTCTCAAACTGGCGGACCAGCAGCCGCAGCGCCGACGGGTGGTCCGCTTCGCCCACGGCGTTGGCGCCGTAGCGCCGAAGCCGGTAAGCCGCCGCCGCGCGCGACAGGCCGTCCGTCCCGCTGTGAAGCGCGGCAAGGACGGCCTCGCCCGGATGGCTCCAATACGCCTGCGGGGCCGCTATCGCCGCATGATGAGACGGCGATAAATGTCCAGACGCGGCGCTCGATGACAACGGTCGATGCACCATAGCTGGATCCTACTCTGATCCGTGAAGGCTGAAGCGAGCATAAACCTGATCGACCATCCTTCGAGGCTCGCGTCCCTCACATCTCAAGTGACGGGATGGAAGCCGGCTACGTTACCTGGCCTTGCGCCCGAGACTGTTGACGTAATCCAGCCAGGCCCGCCGGCGGCGCTCACCCATCGTTTCGATCGAGCCGACCAGGCTGGCCCGGTTTGGCTTGATGCCGACGAAGGCCAGGATGCCCTGCCGGAACGATGCGATGCCGTGCGAGCAAAACCAGAGCCGATAAACCAGAGCCGGCATGCCCATCGTGACGATAATGCGGGAGCTGCGTCCCTTGAGCCGGCCGCGAAGCCCTCCCTTTGACGGCGTGAAGGCAAAGCCGGGCCGCATCACCTGCTCGAGGAATGCCTTGAGCAACGCCGGCAGCGTGCCGAGCCACAGCGGAAAGATGAAGACGAGATGTTGGGCGTCCTCGATCGCTTTCTGCGCCTGCGCGATGGCGATCGGGGGCGCGTCATCTTCCCAGTTCGTCCGGCTGCGCAAGGGATCGAACTGCAGGGCGGAGACATCGACGACCGACACCGAATGGCCGGCTTTCACCGCGCCGTCGCGATAGGCGTCCGCGAGTGCGCGGCAAAACCGCGCCGGATCATTATCCGGATGACCCTGCACGAGGACGATACGAGCCATCGCGATTACAACCGCCGGTCATGGTTTTCGTAATGATCAACGTAAGCTATGACCGCCATGAAAACGGCAAACGGGACAATGATCGCGATGATGGCAAGCAAGGTTTCGATCGGCACGGGTCCCCTCCGTTGTTGTTATCAGACCAACATGCCCACGGAACGGCCGCCTTGATCTCCGTCAAACCGCCTTGAAAGCTTATCGTTCGAGACTTTTGAGATAGGCGATGAAGTCGCCCACCTGATCGGGGTCGAGCTTGAATTCCGGCATGCTCGGATGGCCGGTCACAATCCCTTCTCCCAACGCCTCTTCGAGCGTTTCCACCGGGTAGCGCTCGTGCAAGACGCGGAACGGCGGCGCGATGGCGAGCGGGCTAGGGCTGGCTTTGTCAATCGCGTGACACCGCGAGCAGTTCGCCAAGGCAAATGCCCGGCCCCGCTGCTCGGCCGGAGAAAGTTGCGCCTGCGAATAGCCCGCCAGCGCAAGCCATACGCCTGTTACCGCGACGATCGACGTTGCCAATCGCAAATCCATGATGCCTCTCCTTCGGGAATCCGGCCGCCTTGCGGCTGGAACTTCAACAATCCGGACCTCCGGATGGCAACAGGACCCTTAAATTAAAGCGCACGCCGCGCCGAAACGGCCGCGGCATGCGCTGTCCCGGCAGCCCCGCTATCAGGCGGCTGCCTTCACGTCGATCCGCTTGGCCTGTGCCTGCGCCGGTTTCGGCACCTTTACCGTCAGCACGCCCTTGGCGATATCGGCCTTGATGTCTTCGGCCTTCACGCCGTCCGGCAGCGTGAGCGAACGCATGAACGAGCCATAGCTGCGCTCCAGCAGCCAATGGTTCTTGTCCTTGCTCTCCTCCTTCTCGGCCTTCTTCTCGCCGCGGACGGTGAGCACATTGTCGGAGACGTTCACCTCCACGTCCTTTTCCTCAAGACCCGGCAGTTCCATCGTGATCTCGATGTCCTTGTCGGTTTCAGTCACGTCCATGTTCGGAACAAGGGCCGGCGTGCGAAAGGAGGGAAAGCTGCGGGTGAAATCGCCGAACAGGCGATCAATCTCGCTGTGCAGGAACTCGAACGGATTGGTCGATCGCGCGATATCGTTACGGCGGCCGACTGCGACGGGGGATTTCTGTGCCATCTGACACCTCCAGTTTTTTGATTCCGGTGTTTTGTTTCGCAGAGACTTGGCAACGCTGCGTTGACGCAAATCAACGCACGAGGCCTTTCGCGGTCTCCAATTTATTTTGCAGCCGTTGTCTGGTTCTTTGAGTCCGCATCGCTTTCGATCATAAGGCCGGAATACGGTTCCACCCAGACCAGATCGTCATGCACCTCACGGACCCCGGGCACGTTCTCGGCCAGCACCTTGAGTGCGGCGCGATCCCGCTCGTCGAAGATGGTGCCTGACAGCGTCACGACGCCGGCTGTCACGCTGACGTCGATGGCGGCGGTCGGCGCCCACGCGGTTTTTTCCATCGCGGCGATGATGGCCGCGCGGATCTCAGCGTCGGTCGCATTGACCGATGCCGGATACTGGGCGTTCTTCACGAACGCCTTGATGACATTGGCGCGGGTGACCATCCCGACCAGTTGGCCGTTGCGCAGGACCGGAACCCGGCGGATGCGTTTCTTTTCGAGCAGCGTCACGATCTGATCGAGGCTCGTATCC
>CAZNTY010000203.1:0-3047 GCA_964576085.1 uncultured Undibacter sp.
CATGCCGGCGCCGGACGCGCCGCTGCCGCCGGCCGTGGTGACGGCCGCGCCCGCAACGCCGTCGCCGGATGCAGCCAAGACAAAGCCCGCGGACACGCCGGCGGCCGTCATCGAGCGGCCGCAGCCGGCAACGGCGGTCGCGGCGAGCGTGCCGCAGCGCCCCGATCCGCGGGCAGGCCGCCAAATTGCGCCGCGAGACGTGCCGCTGCCGCAACCGCGGCCGAAGATGCCGGCCCGGCTGCGCCGCTAGGGCACTATCCGTTTAGAGAGAGCCGCGATAGTTGCGCCAGGCGCCCGATTTAGCTGTGGAACCGGCCGGCGCGCGTTTCGTGCGCGCGCGCCATGCCTCTACAATTGCACGGCATGACGACAGCCTACCGCAAGACGATCGCCGCCGTGCTGACCGCGCGCGAGCGGCGGCAGTTCGCGCGCCTGAACACGCCGCGCAAGATCCAGGATTTCCTCGACACGCTGCCGGCGAACTTCGAGCTTGACGGCGACACTCACATGTCGCCGCGGCGGGTGCTGGCGGAAGGCGTCGCGCACTGCACCGAGGGCGCGCTGCTCGCCGCGGCCTGCCTCGCCTATCACGGACACGACGCCTTCCTGATGGACCTGCGCGCGCTGCCGTCAGACCAGGACCACGTCGTCACACTGTTTCGCGAGCGCGGCTTGTGGGGGGCCATCAGCAAGACCAACCATGCGGTGCTGCGCTGGCGCGATCCGATCTACCGCAGCCCGCGCGAGCTGGCGATGTCCTACGCGCACGAATATTTCCTCAACGACGGCCGCAAGTCGCTGGTGTCGTATTCGCTGCCGTTTCGCGTCACGCGCTATGCACCGGAACGCTGGGTGACGGCCGAGGACAATCTCGATTGGCTGATCGTGGCGCTGGACGACTCGCGCCATGTTGCGCTGGCGCCGAAAGCGGCGCTTCGCCGGCGCCGGCGTGCCTCGCCGTTCGAGCGCCGCGTCATCGACCAGCCGGAATGGTTGCATCCGCGCAAAAAGAAGGCGAGACACAAGCCGCGCGCCTGACCGGGATTTTCGCAGCGGTCCCGTGATAATGTCGCCGCCGCGTGAGGCTCAGGGATTGTCATTTGCAATGCCGGAACGAAATCCGTCGGTGACCGTGTTCGCGACCCTGGGGCCGGCCGGCACCAACCACGAGCTGGTGACGAAACGCTATCTCGCGTTCCACCGGTTCGACGCCGCCCGCCTCGAATTGGTCCAGGATTTCGACGGTGCAATCGAGGGGCTTCGCGCCGGCCTGTTCGACTACGTGGTGCAATGCGCCGTCCATCCCGACACGCCGCACATTTTAGGCGCGAATTTTCGTGACGTCTTCGCGGTTGACGCCTTCATCTCCCCGAGCCGGGACCTGGCGATCCTGACGCGAAAGGATGTGCTCAATCCCAAGTCCATCGGGCTGGTCCTGCCTGCCACTGAAAGCTACGCCGACCTGGCACGCTGGACGGAAAAGCATGGCGGCCCGTCGATCCCTGCCATTTTCGACAATCTCCTGAACGGACACTATGATTCCGCCCTCGTCTATCTCGACTACGCGGCGCGGTATCCCGACCGATTCAGGGTCGACGAGGTGATCGGATCGCCCGACGACGTCTGGATCGTCTATGGCAGGACGCGCGCGTCGAACGGCGATCTGCTGGCCTGGCCGGACAGTCCCGTGGCCCGCGCCGTCAAGCAGAAGCCCGAAAACTGAAGCAGAGAGCAAAGCAATGACGACAGCGACTGAAGGTCTCGCCCCGTTCCGGCATCGGCTGGACGAGATCGACCGGCAGCTCACAACCCTGCTGGCGGAGCGTTTTCGGGTGTGCGCCGAGGTCGCCCGCTACAAGAAGCAGCACGGCATCCCGATGATGCAGCCGGATCGCGTCGAGGCGGTCAAACAGCGCTGCGCAAAGCTGGGCGCGGAAAAAGGCCTGCGTCCGGACTTTGTGAGGACCCTCTATTCCTGCATCATCCAGGAAGCCTGCGAACTGGAAGACGCGATCATCGGATAACTCATGTTCCGGCCACTCGGGCCGGAAGGACAGGTCGGAATGGGATCGATCAACGCTGACGGCGGCAGGCTGTTCTTCCAGGCCGAGACCTTCCACACGCAGAGGCTCGACCGCCGCAAGCCGTCCGACCGCGTGGTCGAGGAGCCGGCGCAGACGCTGCCGGTGCATACCGAATGCGACGTGCTGGTGGTCGGCGGCGGCCCCGCGGGAACCGCGGCAGCGGTCGCGGCCGCGCGGCTGGGGGCCGACGTGGTGCTGCTCGAGCGCTACAACCATCTCGGCGGCCTCTCGACCGGCGGTCTCGTCATCTGGATCGACCGGATGACCGACTGGACCGGCCGCCACGTCATCCGTGGCTTCGGCGAGGAGCTGCTGTCGCGGCTGACGCGCGACAAGCTCGCCGGCCCGCCGGCCGCCGACTGGGGATCGAAGGACCCGGCCAAGGCCGCCTATTGGTCGCTGCGCACCGCGGCGTTCCACGGCATCGTGACGCACTCGCCGACCGCCGACCCCGAATGGCTGAAGGCTGAATCCCTGGCGATGGTGCTGGAAGCCGGCGTCCATCCGATCTTCCACGCCTGGGGCGCGCGGCCGCTGCTCGACGGCCGGCGCGTGACCGGCTGCGTGTTCGAGAGCAAGGAGGGCCGCCGTGCCGTCCTCGCCAAGGTCACCGTCGACGCCACCGGCGACGGCGACCTCTACGCGCGCGCCGGTTCGCAGTTCGACACCGAAGTCGATGCCGGCGACATTCACGGCTGCATGAACACGCCCTGGCTGTTCGGCGGCGTCGACATGGAGGCGTTCCTGCGTTTCCGGTCCGAAACGGCGGCGCAGTTCGAGCAATTCATGGCGCGCGGCCGCGAGCAGATACGGTTCTTCGAGCGGCCGTTCGTGTCATGGCGCAACGACATCGCCGTGTTCATGGGGCCGCGGCTCGCCGGCTACTCCGCATTGAAGGTCGAGGACCTGTCCGAGGTCGAGATCAGGAGCCATCAACTGATGCTCGAGCATCTCGCCTTCTAC
>CAZNTY010000204.1:0-1684 GCA_964576085.1 uncultured Undibacter sp.
CCATCGCGCGCCTTGGTGCCGCGGCCGGCCTGCTTGAAATAGGCATCGTCACGCCACCAGCGGATCGAGGCGCTGGCCGACAGCAATTGGCCGAGTTCGCCGCCGTCGATCGCGGCCTTGAGGCGGATCGCGCCCGGACGAAACCGGTGCTGTAGCACGATGCCGCAGACGACGCCGGCGTCTTCCGCAGCCGATGCCAGCGCTTCGGCGCGTGCCAACGTCGCCTCCAGCGGCTTTTCCACCATCATGTGCTTACCGGCCTTGGCGACGGCTTCCGCGATCGGCAGATGGGTCCAGGGCGGCGTCAGCACGAGCACGAGGTCGGACGCCGCGATCAGATCGTCCTGGCGCTCGAACACTGGCGCGTTCCATTGCCTGGCGAAGCCGGCGCGGCGCTCGGCCGACGGCGCGAAACCGCCGACGATCTTCACCCGGCCAGCGGCTTCGAGTTCGCACAGTGACTGCATGTGTGGCTTGATCGCCATCCCAAGCCCGACGAGACCGACCCCGATCATTGCGACACCACTCCTTCCGACGCGGCCTCGAGATTAAATGCCGCTGCAAACAGGGCGCGGGTGTAGTCGGTTTTCGGCGCCTTGAACAGCGCGGCCGCATCACCCTCCTCGACCACCTTGCCACCGCGCAGCACGACGAGGCGGCTCGCCAGCGCCGCCACCACGCGCAGGTCGTGCGAGATGAACATGTAGGTCAGGTCCCTGCGCTTCTGGATGTCGCGCAGGAGGTCGACCATCTGCGACTGGATCAGCATATCGAGCGCCGAAGTCGGTTCGTCGAGCACCACGAAGGTTGGCTCCAGCACCAGCGCTCGGGCGAGCGCGATGCGCTGCCGCTGCCCACCGGAGAATTCATGCGGGTAGCGGTGCCGCGTCTCCGGATCGAGGCCGACATCCATCAGCGCCTGCACCACACGCGCCTCGCGCTCGGCGTCGCGCAGCTGCGGCTGATGCACTCTCAGGCCTTCTCCGACAATGTCGGCGATCGACATGCGTGGCGACAGCGAGCCATAGGGATCCTGGAACACGATCTGCATGTCGCGGCGGAACGGCCGCATCGCCTTGAAGGTCAGTCCCTGGATCGGCTGGCCCATGAATACCACCGGGCCTTGGGAAGAAATCAGGCGCAGGACGGCGAGCCCCAGCGTGGTCTTGCCCGAGCCGGATTCACCGACGACGCCGATGGTCTCGCCCTTGCGCACCGAGATCGAGACGCCATCGACTGCCTTGATATGGCCGACCACCTTGCGCAGCACGCCGCGCTTGATCGGAAACCAGACCTTGAGGTCGTCGGTGGATACGATCAGCGGCGCGTCCGGCCGCGGCGGCGCCGGATCAGGCCTCGGCTCAGCGGCGAGCAGCGCACGGGTGTAGGCGTGCTGCGGGGCCTTGAACACTTGCGCGACATCACCCTGCTCGACGATCTTGCCCTTCTGCATCACACAGACGCGGTCGGCGAGCTTGCGCACGATACCGAGGTCGTGAGTGATGAACAGCATCGCCATGCCGAGCCGGCTCTGGGTGTCCTTGAGCAGCTTTAGAATTTGGGCCTGCACCGTGACGTCGAGCGCGGTCGTTGGCTCGTCGGCGATCAGCAGGTCGGGATCGTTGGCGAGCGCCATCGCGATCATCACGCGCTGGCGCTGCCCGCCGGAAAGCTGATGCGGATA
>CAZNTY010000205.1:0-16167 GCA_964576085.1 uncultured Undibacter sp.
GTCACGGTCATCGCCTACATGGCCTATACCTATCGCGCCACCGAATGGCGCATCGGCATTCGCCGCAAGATGAACGACAGCGACACCGACGCCAACGTCAAGGCGATCGACTCGCTGCTCAATTACGAGACCGTCAAATATTTCAGCGCCGAGGAGCGCGAGGCTGCGCGCTACGATCGCTCGATGGCGCGCTACGAGGACGCCAGCGTCAAGGCCTATACCTCGCTCGCGGTGCTCAATGCCGGGCAGGCGTTGATTTTCACCTGCGGCCTCGCCGCGACGATGGTGATGTGCGCGCTCGGCATCAGGAACGGCACCAACACGGTCGGCGATTTCGTGCTGATCAACGCGATGATGATCCAGCTTTACGTGCCACTCAATTTCATGGGTATGGTCTATCGCGAGATCAAGCAGGCGCTGATCGATATCGAGACCATGTTCTCGATCCTGGCGCGCGAGCCCGAGATCAAGGATTCGGCCGGCGCGCCGCCGCTCAAGGTCGTGCGGGGCCACATCCGCTTCGAGAATGTGCAATTCTCCTACGAGCCGGACCGGCCGATCCTCAAGGGGGTCAGCTTCGAGGTGCCGGCCGGGCGCACCGTTGCGGTCGTCGGCCCCTCCGGCGCCGGCAAATCGACGATTTCACGATTGCTGTTCCGCTTCTATGATCTCTCGGGCGGCCGAATCATGATCGACGGGCAGGATATCAGGGAGGTGACGCAGCGGTCGCTGCGCGAGGCGATCGGCATGGTGCCGCAGGATACGGTGCTGTTCAACGACACCATCCGCTACAACATCCGCTACGGCCGCTGGGAGGCGAGCGACGAGGAGGTCGAGGAGGCTGCGCGGCTGGCGCAGATCGACGAGTTTATCCGCAGGTCGCCAAAAGGCTATGACACCGAGGTTGGCGAGCGCGGCCTGAAGCTGTCCGGCGGCGAGAAGCAGCGCGTCGCCATCGCCCGCACCATCCTGAAGAGCCCGCCGATCCTGCTGCTCGACGAGGCAACCTCGGCGCTCGACAGCCATACGGAAAGGGAAATCCAGGATGCACTCGCCCGTGTCTCGGAGAATCGCACGACCCTGGTGATCGCGCACCGGCTCTCGACCATCGTCGGCGCCGACGAGATCATCGTGCTTGACCATGGCGAGATCGTCGAGCGCGGTTCGCACCAGACGCTGCTGGCGCGCAACGGCCTTTATGCCAGCATGTGGAACCGCCAGCGCGAGGCGGAGGCAGCGCGCGAGACGCTCGCGCTCGCGGCCGACAGCCCGGTCGCGCCCAACCGCAACCCGCCGACGGTCGAGGACGCCGGCCCGCCGGCGCCGCTGCCGGACGTGATCGCGCGCATCGACGCCGCAGAGTGATCCATGTCCGTTGTCGCCTCGATCCGACAGCAGTTCGTACCGGTCTCGCCGGAGGGCTATCCCTTCATCGGCGCGTTCGCGATTGCGAGCCTCGTGCTGTTCTGGCTGTGGACGCCGCTTGGCTGGATCGGCACTGTGCTGACGCTCTGGTGCGCCTATTTTTTCCGCGATCCGCCGCGGGTAACGCCGGTACGCGACGGCATCGTGGTTGCGCCGGCCGACGGCCGCATCAGTCTGGTGACATCGGCCGCTCCGCCGCATGAGCTCGGCCTTGGTGACAAGCTGCTGCCGCGCGTCTCGATCTTCATGAGCGTGTTCGACTGCCACATCAACCGCAGTCCGATCACCGGCCGCGTCGAGAAGATCGTCTATCAGCCGGGCAAGTTCTTCAACGCCGACCTCGACAAGGCAAGCGTCGACAATGAGCGCAACTCACTGGTGATCGCGACCGCCGGCGCCCGCATCGCGGTGGTGCAGATCGCAGGACTCGTGGCGCGACGTATCGTCTGCTTCGTGCGCGAGGGTCAGCCGATCGCCGCCGGCGAACGCTTCGGCATGATCCGCTTCGGCTCACGGCTTGACGTCTATCTGCCGGAGGGGGTCACACCGCAGGTTGCGGTCGGGCAGGTCGCGACCGCGGGCGAAACCGTGCTGGCCGATCTACGCGTGCCGGATGCCGGTCGGGCGTTCCGGGCCGGTTGACCGGGCCGTTTCTGCGGGTTTTCGAAGGTTAATGGGCCGCCGATCGTCGCCCTGATGCGAAAATCGCGATAGGGAATTATATTGCGGCCATGGTGTTCCAACCTTTCGATCCCTCGGGTCCGCCAGGCAAGCGCCGCCGCTTCGGTCCGGTGCCGGTGCGCACGCTGGTGCCGAACCTCATTACGCTGCTTGCGCTTTGCGCCGGACTGACTGCGATCCGTGTCGCCTTCGAGGGCCAGCTCGAGCTCGCGCTGGCCGCGATCGTATTCGCCGCGCTGCTCGACGGCATCGACGGACGCATCGCGCGCTTCCTCAAGGGCACGTCGAAGTTCGGCGCCGAGCTCGACAGCCTCGCCGACTTCGTCAATTTCGGCGTGGCGCCGGCGTTGATCCTGTATTTCTGGGGCTTGCACGAGATCAAGTCGGTCGGCTGGATTGCGGCGATGGTGTTTGCGATCTGCGCGGCGCTGCGGCTCGCGCGATTCAACGTGATGATCGACGATCCCAGCAAGCCGGCCTGGGCAGGAAATTTCTTCACCGGAATTCCGGCGCCGGCCGGTGCGATCACGGTGCTGCTGCCGATCTACCTGTCGCTCCTTGGCGCACCGGTCAATCTGGCGGTGATCTGGCTGGTATTTTTCTATTGCCTGTTCATCGCGCTGCTGATGGTGTCGCGGCTGCCGGTGTTTTCCGGAAAGCAAGTCGGCAAACGCGTCCCTCCAGAAATGGTGCTGCCGGTATTCGTGCTGGTCGTGCTGTTCTTCGCGTTGTTGATCAGCTTCCCCTGGGTCGTGCTCAGCACCGGCACCATCCTCTATCTCGCCTGCCTGCCGCTGGGTTGGTGGTCGTATCGCGAGCACCAGCGCAAGGACGCCGCTGCGGCAGCGCCCACGCCGCAACGCGACGACACATCGCTTCCCGGCGAGCACAGGCCGGAGCCGGCCGAAGATCGCCCGCCGCGGCTCAATTAGTAGGTTTCCCGTTGAGAAGCTGGGTGCCGAACGGATGGCCGGGCATCAGGTCGTAAGGATGGGCCCAGCCCGGTAGCGTTTTCACGCGGTCCAGCCAGGCGGCAATCGCCGGATGGTCCTTGCGTACGTCGAAGCCGTATTCGTCCGCCGGATAATAGAGATAGGCGCACATCGAAACGTCGGCGATGGTCGCTCGCTCGCCGAGCATGAACGGCATCTTCTCGAGCCGCCGGTTGACGATGGCGAGGTTGCCGTCGATGCGGCCTTTCAAAAATCTGAGCACGGCTTCGTCCGGCGCCGGTTTCGCCCAGTTCCTGAGGAATCGATAGGGGCCGAGAAAGCCATTGGTCTTCTGGTTGTCGAAGATCATCCAGCGCAGCGCCTCGAGTTCCTCGTCCTCGCCCTGCGGCAGGTACTGGCCGCTGTGCCGTGCGAGATAGGTCAGGATGACGCCCGACTGCGTCAGCGTCCTCTTCCCGTCGATCACCAGCACCGGGATTTCACCCATCTCGTTGACGCTCGTGCGGAACTCGCTGCTGCGCTGCGGGCCGGCGCCGAAGAAATCGATCCACACCGGCTTCCATCTGGCGCCGAGCAGATTGAGCATCAGCGCGGCGCGATAGGCGTTGCCGGACTGGGCGAAGCAGTAAAGCTGGTAGTCCGGCATTCGGCTTTCCTAATTGCTGGGCAGGACCGTGCGCGCGATCGTGACTTGCAGCCCATCGGTCGATTTGCCTTCGAAGCGGCCGCCGACAAAATGCAATTCTGCCAGCGGCTCGTCATTGTGGTCGCGGATCACCAAGTCGCCCTTGTCGAGGGTCCAGTGCCGGCTGGTGAAGAAGTTGCCCGGGCAGCCACCCTCCGGCTTGACCGTGCCGCCTTGTCCATCCTCCTGGGCACCCGCGCCGAACGACATGCCGCACGATGGCGCGTTTGGCGTCGACAACAGCCAGCGTCCTGACATTTCCACCTTCGGTGCGGCCGGTGTCTGCTCCGCGTCGGGCAGGGTGCCGGCGCAGGCGGCAAGTGCGAGACCAAGCGCAATCGCGCCGGCAATCGATCCGGCGTTTCTCATTTCATCGTCGGGATCACGAATTCGGCGCCTTCCTTGGTGCCGGAGGGCCAGCGCGAGGTCACGGTCTTGGTCTTGGTGTAGAAGCGAATCGAGTCCGGGCCGTGCTGATTGAGATCGCCGAAACCGGAGCGCTTCCAGCCGCCGAAGGTGTGATAGGCGAGCGGCACCGGGATCGCGAAATTTATGCCTACCATGCCGACTTGCACGCGGTCGGCGAAGTCGCGCGCCGTGTCGCCGTCGCGGGTGAAGATCGAGACGCCGTTGCCATATTCGTGTTCGGAGGGAAGCCGCACGGCTTCATCGTAATCCTTGGCCCGCACCACCGAGAGCACCGGCCCGAAGATTTCTTCCTTGTAGATCGTCATGTGCGGCTTGACGTTGTCGAACAGACAGCCGCCGATGAAATTGCCGCTCTCGTAGCCTTGCAGCTTGAAGCGGCGGCCATCGACGAGCAAATCCGCACCTTCCTTTACGCCGGTGTCGATGTAACTGCGCACCTTGTTCAGCAGCGCTTTGGTGACCATCGGTCCGTAGTCGGCCTGGGGATCGGTCGATGGACCGATTTTCAGGCTCTCGACCCGCGGGATCAGCTTTTTCACCAGCGTGTCAGCCGTTTTCTGACCGACTGGCACCGCGACCGAGATCGCCATGCAGCGTTCGCCGGCCGACCCGTAGCCGGCACCGATCAGAGCGTCGACCGCCTGATCCATGTCCGCGTCCGGCATCACGATCATGTGGTTCTTGGCGCCGCCGAAGCATTGCACGCGTTTGCCCTGCGCAGCCGCCGTCGAATAGATGTAATGGGCGATGTCGGAGGAGCCGACAAAGCCGACGGCCTGCACGCGCTTGTCGGTCAGGATGGCGTCGACCGCTTCCTTGTCGCCGTTGACGACGTTGAGGATGCCGGGCGGCAGGCCCGCTTCGATAAACAACTCGGCGATCCGCATCGGCACTGAAGGATCCCGCTCGGACGGCTTGAGAATGAAGGCGTTGCCGCAGGCGATCGCCGGCGCGCATTTCCACAGCGGAATCATGGCCGGGAAGTTGAACGGTGTGATGCCGGCGACGACGCCGAGCGGCTGGCGCATCGAATAGAGAACGGTGCCGGGGCCGGCGCTTTCGGAGTATTCGCCCTTCATCAAATGGGGAATGCCGCAGGCGAACTCGACGACTTCGAGTCCGCGCTGGATATCACCTTTGGCATCGGCGAAGACCTTGCCATGTTCCGATGACAGCAGGCGCGCGAGATCATCGAATTCGCGCTGGATCAATTCGAGGAACTTGAACATCACCCGCGCCCGGCGCTGCGGATTGGTGGCGGCCCACCCCGGCTGTGCCGCGGCGGCATTGGCGACGGCGGCCTCAACCTCGGCCTTGCTGGCGAGCGCGACCTTGGCCTGCACCTCGCCGGTGTTGGGATTGAAGACGTCGCCCTGGCGTCCGGACGTGCCCTTGACGGCCTTACCGCCGATGAAATGACCGATCTCGCGCATGAGCTGTCCTCCAGGATTATTGACGGTGGCCGACGGAATTTGCGGCCTTCCTGTTGAATTTACAGGTTTTCCGAAGCCCGTCACCCCATGGGATGTCGTCCGTCGGATTTTCACGATCTCTTAGCCTTTACGCTCCTTTAAGCCGGCCCGTCTAGTTTTCTCCCGGCTGGGGGGACGCGGGGTCACGCCGGCTGCGTTGGTGGGGTGTAGTCATGGATATAGCAACTGGCCTCGGCCTGTTTGCCGGCATCGGCGTCACCTGTCTCGTCATCCTGATGGGCGGCGACCTGCACATGTTCGTCAGCGAGCACGCCGCCATCGTGATCTTCGGTGGATCGTTCGCCGCTACGCTGATCCGCTTCCCGCTCTCCGCCATCTTTCACGGCTTGCCGCTCGGCGCCAAATTCGCCTTCACCATGCGGCGCATGACTCAGCGTGAACTGGTCGATGAACTCGCTGGCCTTGCCGAGATCGCGCGCAAATCGGGTCCGGTCGGGCTCGAAAAGGTCGAGACGGAGGACCCGTTTCTCGCCAAAGGCATCCGCTTCGTCGCCGACGGCTACGATGGCGCGTTCATTCGCGACAACCTCGAACGCGACCGCGACAACTTCCTTACTCACCTCGACGAGGGCCAGAAAATCTACCGCGCAGTCGGCGACTGCGCGCCGGCATTCGGCATGATCGGCACGCTGATCGGCATGGTGCAGATGTTCGCCAACATGACCGATCCGTCCAAGCTCGGCCCCTACATGGCCAGCGCCTTGCTGGCCACGTTCTACGGCGCCGCCGTCGCCAACCTGTTCTGCCTGCCGCTTGCCGACAAGCTGCACCTCAAGCTCGTCGATGAGGAAATCAACCGTACCTTGATCATCGACGGCATCCTGATGATCCGCGAGGCCAAGAGCCCGACGCTCGTGCGGGAGATGCTGCTGGCCTACCTGCCGGAGAAGCATCGCCACACGGACGAGGAGGAAGAAGGCGAGGCGGTGGCAGCCTAGCCTTACGGATCCTGACATGGCGCGGCGTAAAGAAGCTCACGGCGGCGGGCACGGCTGGTTCGTAACCTTCGCCGACCTGATGGGGCTGCTCGTCAGCTTCTTCGTGATGCTGGTTGCGTTCTCGACGCAGGATCAGGTGAAGCTGCGCATCGTCGCCGGCTCGATGCGCGACGCGTTCGGCGTTCAGGACCAGGTGCGGTATTCCGGCATCATCGAGGTGCTGGGCCTGCCGACCCGGCCGAAGCTCAAGAACGCCGCCAACATCAAGCCGGAGGATGCTTCGGCGACGCCGACCCCGGACGAGAACGATCGTCAGCGCAACCAAGGCGCCAAGATGGAGGCCGACCGTCGGTTCTCGCTGGCGTCCGCCTCGCTGCGCCAGGCGCTTCAGGACATGCCGGACATCACGGAGGTCTCCAAGCACGTCATGGTCGAGGAAACCAAACAGGGGCTCAACATCGAGATCGTCGACCAGGACGGCCGCTCGATGTTCGCCGATGGCGCGAAGGAGCCCTATGAGCGCACCCGCAAGCTGATCCAGAAGCTCGCGCCGGCGCTCAAGGCTATGCCATATCGCATTTCGATCACCGGCCACACCGCCTCGACCAAGGTGCCGCAGTCGTCAAGCTATGGTCCCTGGGAACTGTCGGCGGACCGGGCCAATGCGGTGCGCCAGATCCTGGCGGCTGAAGGGGTGCCCTCCGGTCATGTCTTCATGGTGGCCGGCAAGGCCGATACCGAGCCCTTGTTCCCGGACAACCCGTTCATGGCCCCGAATCGACGCGTCACCATCACCATGATGCGCGAAGAACCCCCGTTACCGGTCGATTTCAAGCCCTAAACTGCGGTATTCGCCCCCGCAGCGGGGTGGTATAAGGCCCGCCTTCCGGACCTTATGTAACACCCCGATGACCGACGGCCCCAGTCCAGCAGCCCAGCCGGCTGCATCCGATCCGCTGCCGACCGAAACTGCCATCCCCAGCCTCGCCGCGCTCGCGCTCGGCAGCGTCGGCGTGGTCTATGGCGACATCGGCACCAGCCCGCTTTACGCCTTCCGCGAGGCCGTCATGGCGGCCAGCGAGACCGCCGGCGTGCGGCGCGACGTCGTGCTCGGCGTGCTGTCACTGATCTTATGGGCCCTCATTGTGACGGTGACGGCGAAATACGTCCTGCTGCTGCTGCGCGCTGACAACAACGGGGAAGGCGGCACGCTGTCGCTGACCGCGCTGGCGAACCGCGGCCTGGGCCGCCCCACCGCGATCGTGTCCCTGCTCGGGGTCATCGGCGCCTCGATGTTCCTGGGCGACAGCGTCATCACCCCGGCGATCTCGGTGCTGTCGGCGGTCGAGGGGCTCAAGCTCGCCAATCCGGTGTTCATCGACACCGTCGCGCCGCTCGCGGTCGCCATCCTGATCGCCTTGTTCGCCGCGCAGAGCCGCGGCACCGCCAAGGTGGCGGCGATGTTCGGCCCGGTCATGGTCATCTGGTTCCTCTCGATCGCGGTCGCCGGTGCCCTGCACATCCATGACGACCCGCACGTGCTTTTGGCCATCAACCCGCTCTACGGCATCAGCTTTCTCTACAGCCACGGCACCATCGGCCTGGTCACGCTCGGCGCCGTGTTCCTGGCCGTGACCGGCGGCGAGGCACTTTACGCCGATCTCGGCCATTTCGGCCGCAAACCGATCCAGACCGCCTGGCTCTGCCTCGTTCTGCCCGCCTTGCTGATCAATTACTTCGGCCAGGGCGCCAAGGTGCTGGCCGACCCGTCGGCGATCGAAAATCCGTTCTATCGCCTGGTCCCGGATGCGATACTGCTGCCGATGGTCGTGCTGGCCACGGCAGCGACCGTGATCGCCAGCCAGGCGGTCATCACCGGCGCCTTCTCGCTGGTGCATCAGGCGATCCAGCTCGGGCTGCTGCCGCGGCTCGCCATCCTGCATACCTCGGCCTCGCATGTCGGCCAGATCTATATTCCCCGCGTGACGATCTCGCTGCTGATCGGCGTGCTGCTGCTGGTCGGGCTGTTCCGGACCTCGAGCGCATTGGCGTCGGCCTATGGCATCGCCGTCGCCACCACGATGGTGGTCGACGGGCTGCTGGCCTTCATCGTGATCTGGAAACTGTGGCACTGGAAGTTGTGGCAGGCGCTGGCGATCACGGTTCCCTTGGTGGTCGTGGACGTGACGTTCTTTTCCGCGAACTTCCTCAAGCTGTTTGAAGGCGCCTGGGCGCCGCTGCTGTTCGGCACGGGCATGGTGCTGCTGATCCTGACGTGGCGGCGCGGCACGCGGCTGCTCTACGAAAAAACGCGCAGGACCGAGGTGCCGCTCGACACCCTGCTGCGCAGCCTCGAGAAGAACCCGCCGCACATCGCGCCGGGGACAGCCGTCTTCCTCACCAGCGACCCGGATTTCGCGCCGACCGCGCTCCTGCATAATCTCAAGCACAACAAGGTGCTGCACGAGAACAACGTCATCCTCACCGTGGTCACGGCCGATACGCCGCGCGTGCCGGAGGAGGAGCGGGTGCGGATCACTCCCGTGTCGCCGCATTTCCGCAAGATTGCACTGCGCTTCGGCTACATGGAGCAGCCCAACATTCCCAAGGCCCTTGCAGTGGCGCGCAAGCTCGGCTGGCAGTTCGATATCATGTCGACGTCGTTCTTCCTGTCGCGCCGCGCACTGAAGCCGGCCGCCAAGTCAGATATGCCGCGCTGGCAGGACCGGCTGTTCATTGGTCTCGCCCGCACCGCCAACGACGCCACCGACTATTTCCAGATTCCCACCGGCCGGGTGGTCGAGATCGGCACCCAGGTGACGATCTGATCCACTCTTGATTTCGCTGCCGGACCGGGCAACCTGCCCGGCGGGAGCAGGAGCATTCCGATGTCCGATGTCGATCCACGCGCCGGTGAAGTGCGCAATCTCACGCCTGATGAGGTCGCGCGCGGCGTGCGTGACGGCACCATGCTGCTGGTCGACGTGCGCGAGCCGAACGAGACCGCGGTCGAACGCTATCCCGATGCGGTGGTCGTGCCGTTGTCGAGCTTCGATCCGGCGCAGATTCCCGATCCTCGGGGTCGGGAGGTGGTGTTCGCCTGCCGGTCCGGCCGGCGCTCGGTGACGGCCTCGCTGGCCGCCCAAGATCGCGGCTATCCCTACAGGAGCCATCTCGCCGGCGGCATCATCGGCTGGAAGGCCGCCGGGCTGCCGACCAGGACCTGATTGATCCGAGCTTGATCTCAGTGCGGCCGCACCGGCCGGCGGCGAGGCTTGCCGTTGTCCGGGCGCCAGCGCCGGTGCACCCACAGCCATTGCTCCGGATGGTCGCGGACCCAGCGCTCGATCACGTTTGTCACGGCCTGCATCGTGCCTTCGATATTGATGCGCCCGTCGGCATCACGGATAGGCGTGACCGGCGGCGTAAGCTCGATCCGGAACCGGTTGCCATCGGGAAGCCGAATGATGCGCGTGCCGTAAATCGGGCATTCGATCTGCCGCGCCAGCCGTGCGAGCAGGGGGCTGGTGCGCGCCACGCGCCCGAAAAACGTGACGTCCACGCCGCGCCGGTCGTATTGATCGATCAGCATGCCGGCGATGCCACCTTTCTCCAAGGCATTGGCCAGCAGAACCGGCGCGTCGAGCCCGGACGGCAGCAGCGTGCCCATGCAGCCGGCGCGAATATCGACCACCGCGTCGGCAATCGCGCCGAGATTGGGCCGCCGATAGAGCACGCTGGCGTCGAGCCCGTAGCGGTGCGCGACCAGCGGCGGCAATTCCCAGTTGGCGAGATGGGCGGCGAACAGGAGCGCGGGCTTGCCGGAGGCACGCAGGGCTTCAAAGCGCGCCAGGCTTGCGTCGTCATATTCGATGTCGTGTGGCCCGGGCGCGGCCGGATCGTCGATCGTCATCCGGTCGAGATGGGCAAACTCGGCGGCGAAACGTCCAAGGTTCTCCCACACCCCCCGCAGGATCGCCTCGATCTCGGCCGGTGACCTGTCCGGAAAAGCGGCCCTGAGATTGGCCTGGCCGGTCCGGTGCTCCGGCAGAAACGGCCCGACGCGGCGCAGGAAGGCGCCGAGAAAGTCGGCCGTGCGCCGGCGATCAAGCCGCCGCAGGCCGCGCAGGCCGCCGGCGGCGATCCGGCCAACGGCCGCGTCAAACAGCGCGAGCGGCCATGCGCGCGAGCGGACGCGTTTGCCGATCCGGGGCATATCTAGAACACGACAACGACTTTGCCGAACACCTGCCGGCTTTCGATCCGCGCCAGCCCGCGCTCGAACTCGGCGAGCGGCACCTCGAGGTCGATCACAGGTGTCAGCCCTTTCGCCATCTTGGCGAGGCTGGTCCTGATGTTGGCGATCGTCGCGCCGAACGAGCCGAAGATTTTGTACTGCTGCTGGAAAAGCTGCATCAGGTTGAGCGTCACGGTCGGCCCCGCGGTCGAGCCGCAGGTGACCAGACGGCCGCCGCGCTTGAGCACCAGCAACGAACCGTTGAAGCCTTCGCCGCCGACATGCTCGAACACCACGTCGACGCCCTTTTTGTTGGTGAGCTTGCGCGTGATCGTCTCGAAGCGCTCGGTCTTGTAGTTGATGACATGATCGGCGCCGAGCGCCTTGGCCTTCTCTGCCTTGGCGTCATCGCCGACCGTGGTGATGACGGTGCAGCCGATCGCCTTCGCCATCTTGATGGCGATGGTGCCGATGCCGGAGCCGCCGGCCTGCACCAGCACGGTCTCGCCAGGCTGCAATTTGGCGTTGTCGAACAGCATGTGCTCGACGGTGGCGAAGGCGATTGGCGCGCAGGCGGCGTCGCGCAGGCTGACGCCGTCGGGCACTGGAACGACCAGCCGCGCCGGCATGTTGAGGAGGTCGCGGGCAAAGCCGTCGACATGGAAGCCCATGATGCCGGCGATGTTCTCGCAGAGATTGTCGCGGCCTTCGCGGCAGGCCTTGCATACGCCGCAGGTGAGGCCGCCGTACATGACGACCGGCTGGCCCGGCTTGAGGCCCGTGACGCCTGCGCCGACCGCGGCGATCTCGCCGGCGGCCTCGACGCCGACCACCAGCGGCATCTGCCGCTTGGCGAAGGCCATGCCGCGGAAGCCCCAGAGGTCGAGATGATTGAGCGCCACCGCCTTGACGCGCACCTGCGCTTCGCCCGCGCCGGGGGGAGGGGGCGGCGCGATCTCGCGCAGTTCGAGCTTGCGGTCGGCAACCAGCGTGAGGGCGCGCATCTCGGTCAGGCCGGCTCGCGCGCCAGCACCAGCGAGACGTTCTGGCCGCCGAACCCGAACGAGTTGGAAATGGCGTAACGCACCTGCGCGTCGCGCGCGGTGTTCGGCACCACGTCGAGCGGAATGGACGGATCGGGCACCGTGTAGTTGATCGTCGGCGGCAGGCGGCCGTGCTGCATCGTCAGAAGCGTGAACACGGCCTCGACGGTGCCGGCGGCCGACAGCGTGTGCCCGATCATCGACTTGTTCGACGACATCGGAATTTTCGCCGCGCGCTCGCCGAACACGGTCATCACGCCGAGCGCCTCCATCTTGTCGTTTTCCGGCGTGCCGGTGCCGTGCGGGTTGATGTAGTCGATCGCATCGGGAGCGATGCCGGCGTCGTCGAGCGCGCGCCGGATGCAGCCGACGATCGGCTTGCCGTCCGGGCTCGACCGGGTGCGGTGGAAGCTGTCGGCCATCTCGCCGCAGCCGGCCAGCACACCGAGGATTTTTGCGCCGCGCGCCTGCGCCGCGTCGAGGCTTTCCAGCACCAGGGCGCCGGCGCCTTCCGCCATCACGAAGCCGTCACGATTCTTGGAGAACGGCTTGGCGGCGGCTTGCGGCGGATCGTTCTGGGTCGAGAGCGCCGAGAGCAGGGAAAAGCGGACGAGCGATTCCACATTCACCGAGCCGTCGGTGCCGATACACAGCGCCGCATCGGTTTCGCCGCGGCGGATCGCCTCGACGCCGAGCTGGATCGCGCTCGCGCCGGAGGCGCAGGCGGTCGACAGCGAAATCGGCGAGCCCTGCGTGCCGAGCCTTTCAGCGAGATTGTCGGCCACCGAGCCGAACATGAAGCGCGCGTGATACTCCGGATGGCTCGGCGCGGCCCGCAGCAGGTCATCGTAATTGACTGTGCCGTTGGCGCCTGACGCCTTCGCCAGGGTCCGGCGCTGGTCCCATTCCATCTCGATCGGCGGCACCGCCAGGAACAGCGGGCCGGGAAACTGCCGGCCGATGCCCGCCTGCGCGATCGCTTCCTCCGCCGCCAGCTCGGCCAGCCGTTGCGACAGCACCGGCGCGCAGATCGGCTCGGCTTTGACGAAATCGACGGTGCCGGCGACCCTGGTCTTCAGCCCTTCGGTCGGGAAACGCGAAATTTCGTGGATGCCCGATTGGCCTTCGGTGAGCCTCTTCCAGTTGTCGTCCTTGCCGGCGCCGAGCGAGGTGACGACGCCGAGGCCGGTGACGACCACGACCGGACGGCCGAATGTGTCGCGCGGGGATGCCATGCCGTTCTCCTTATGCCGCCTCGACGAGGGCCAGGCCTTCGCCGCGCCAGTAGCCGACGCCGGTGACGACCGCCTGCCTGAGCGCGCCGGCCATCGGCTTCTCGAAGCCCGAGCCGTCGCGGGGCGGGAACAGGCGGCCGCGGCTCAAGGCAAGAGCCGCCAGCGCCACGTTCATGGGGAAAGCCGGTTCCATCCCGTGCCCAATATAGGAACCGGTGGCGCGCACCGGAATATCCGGATGCTCGGCCAGAAAGACGCGCTCGCCGCCGGTCGCCGGCTCGGCGCCGCTGGCGCCGGAGAAAAAGGCGGCGCCGGGCTTTATCTGCGCCGCGATGCGCGCCCACATCCGGCGCAGCGCCGGGGCGACCGGGTCGTTCGTGCGCGAGGAGCGTTCCGACATCACGGCGCTGAGCCGCGCCATGACCGCCGCGCCGCGCTTGCGCGCGTGGGCGCGCGATTCGATCACCAGGAATGCGCCGAGCGAGCCGGCCACCAGCCCGCCCTTGGGCCCGCGCTGCCAGACCGTTCGGTACGGACCGGTCAACAGTTCGTCACCGAAGGCGTAGAGCAGCAGCTGGTCCTTGCGCTCAGCATTGTACGAGCCGCCGACCAGCATGACGTCCGCCTGCCCGGCGTTGATGCGGGCGAGCGCGACGCGCAGCGCGTCGACGCCGCTCGACTCTTCGCCCATGAAGGTGCGCGAGGAGCCGGTGACGCCGTGCACGATCGAGATGTTGCCGGCGAGTAGATTGGAGAGCTGCGCCAGGAACAAGGTCGGGCGGATGTCGCTCATCAGCTTCTCGTTGAGCAGCACATCCGGCTTTTCGGCGTTCGGCAAGGCCGACAGGATGCCGCTGTCGGCGGCGAGGTCGCGCTCGCCGCCGCCGGCCGCCACGATCATGTCGGTGCGCGACAGGATCTCGGTATTGCCCTTGATGCCGGCCGCCTCCAGCGCGAGACCCGCGGCATAGGTGCCGATGCGCTGCCAGGCTTCCATCTGGCGCTGGTCGCCTTTTTTCGGAATCTGCCTGTCGAAATCGAGCGGGCAGACCGGGTGCACGATGAACGGCGCGAAATTCTTGTCGTCAATCGTGGTTTCGCCCGCGCTCAGCTTGCGCCAATGCGCGTCCGATCCTTCACCGAGACAGGAGACGATGCCGATCCCGGTGATGCAGCCTTCTCGCGCGGGATCAGTCATCCGCCACCATCTCGACCGGCAGGCCGGCGTCCGCCGCGAAGACCAGCATGCTGCGCCGGAACTCCGAATTGGGGAAGTCGACCACCCGGAACATCAAGGTCGCGTCGCAGACGATCTTGCCGTCGAGCCTTGCCTTGGCCTCGGTGACGGCAAAGCCCGAGCCGTCATGGGAGATGGCGGCCGAGAGGTCGAGCTTCTCGCCGGGATTGACGAAGCTGCGGAATTTGGCCTCGCGCACGGCGGCCAGAAAGGCCATGCGGTTGAACTTCTCCATCGTGAGGATCATCCAGCCGGAGGTCTGCGCCATCGCCTCGATCAGCAGCACCCCCGGCATCAGCGGATAGCCGGGGAAGTGACCTTCGAAGATCGACGCGTGGCGGGGGACGGTGGCTTCGCAGCGGATCGTCTTGGCATCGGCATTGAAATCGACGACGCGATCGATCAGCTGGAATTTTTCAAGTCTCATGTCGCGCCCTTTGGATCAGGCGCCTTTGGCGGCGACCAGGGCGTCGATACGTTCGCTCAGGTTGCTCAGCACGAAATATTGCGACGTAGTCGCCTTGCCTTCGTTGATCTCCTGCGTCCACTTTTCCAGGGGCATCTTGATGCCGAACGCCTTGTCGATCGCAAAGGCGATATCGAGAAAATCCAGGCTGTCGATGCCGAGGTCGTCGATGGCGTGGCTTTCCGGCTTGATGGTTTCGCGCGGAATGTCGCAGGTCTCGGCGATGATGTTGGCAATGGTGTCGAAGGTCGAAGACATCGATAACTCTCTGGTTGTCTGGAAGCCCGGCAGCCTCGCGCAGGGAGCCCCGCGGGGACATGGTCCAGGGCACGGCCTTCCGCCCGCCTGTGACCGGGAGCGTATAGCCAACGCTCCAAATTAGTTCAATGGCAGCCGTGATTTATGGGTAAACCCCATAAACGCCGCGTCACCAGCGCTCATGCGAGACCTCGACCGGCGTGCAACCCCGCCGCCCGGACAGCACGCAGTCCTGATTCTTGCGCATGTCGGCGATCGAGATCGCGAGCCACAGGCCCGCCCCCATCAGCAGCGTCACCACCACGAAGCCGGCAAGATTCATCGCCATGCGGTGACGGTAGTCGTCAGGCTCGTCGCCGTGCTCATAGGCGGCGAGGTCGTCGGTCCCGAGCACGTCGCTGCTGCGCCGCTGCCGGAAGGGAATGACCTCGCCCTGCTCGGTCGGTCCGCTCTTGTCCATGATCAAAACTTACACGATTGAGCATGGCATTTCAGTCGACGCTTCCATGCGGAAATGAGCGGCGTGCCGGTGGACCCTGCCGGCAAACCGGCGTACTGTGCGGCCCATGAAGGGAACTGGCATTGGACGGCGTCTGACCGCGCTGTTCGCGGCCGTTGCGGTCGTGCTGCAGGCCTTTCTGCCGTTTGCAGCATTGGCGACCGCTGCCGGCCCGAGTTCCGTCATCTGCAGCAGCGCCGCACCTTCCGGCGGTCCGGCCGGACATCACGGTGATTGTTCGTGTGCGGCCGGATGCGGCATCTGCTGCGTGCAGGTGCCGCTACTTCCCGCCACGGCGGCTGCGCGGCTCGCGCCGCTCCGGATGCGGACGGCCGACCTCTCGCCGCGACGGCTTTTTCACGTTTCGGTGGTGCGGTTCGCGCCGCAGGCTGCGCGGCCACCGCCGCGGCTTGGTTAGGCGCTCGAAGAATACCCACCATCATTCCAACTCGTCGCGCCGACGGCGCGCGTCCTTGAACGGGAAATACATCATGCTGAACAGATTCGCTTTCGTGGTCCTCCTGCTTGCCGCTACGCCTGCATTTGCCGACAGCGTCAAGGTCGGCGCCCTGGAGATTTCGGCGCCCT
>CAZNTY010000206.1:0-2769 GCA_964576085.1 uncultured Undibacter sp.
GAGATAGGCATGGCTTGCCGCCGCCAGCACGCGGTGGGTCAGCATCGCGCCCTTGGGCCGGCCGGTCGTGCCGGATGTGTAGAACAGCCAGGCCAGATCGTCGCCGCTGCGCGGCACTACGGCGACGGCATCGGCCGAGAACAACCGCTCGTAGGCAGCGCTGCCGATGACGATGATCCGCTCGAGCGATGCCGGCGCGTGCGGCGCAAGCACGGCATCGAGCCCTTCCGAGGCGAAGCACACGCGCGCGCCGGACTGCTCGATGATGTAGCCAAGTTCGGCGCCATGCAGCTTGGCGTTGGCGGGAACCGCGGCCAGGCCGGCATGCCAGATCGCGTACAGCACCTCGACGTAGTCGGGGCAGTTCCTGGCGAAGATCACAACGCGGTCACCGGGCTGGAGTCCGAAGGCGCGCAAGGCGCCGGCGAGCCGCGCAACGCGGCCCGCGGTCTCGCCGTAGGTCCGCAGCGCGCGCGTGCCGAGCGCAAGCGCAGGTAGGTCGCCATCGGATCGACCGGCGCGTTCAAGCCACAGTGCAAGGTTCACGAGCTGCCACCCGTCATGGCCGGGCTTGTCCCGGCCTTACACGTCTTTCTCAGCCCATCAAAGCAAGGCGGGGATGCCCGGCACAAGCTTGCACTCGGGCCGGCCGAAGGCCGGACCCGGGTGGCCGGGCATGACGTGGCGAGGGCGTCGCGTTAGACGCGGAACTCGGAATCAACCGGCGTTCAGCCAGCCAAAGTGGATCGGAAAGCCTTCGCCAGCCAGCAGCGTTGCCGTCTCGTACAGCGGCAGTCCAACCACGTTGGTGTAGGAGCCGACGATCTTGATGATGAAGCTTCCGGCCAGCCCCTGGGCTGCGTAGCCGCCGGCCTTGCCGCGCCATTCGCCGGAAGCGAGGTAAGCCTCGATGTCTTCCTCGCTGAGCCGCTTGAAGCGCACCCGCGTCTCGACCAGCCGCTGGCGGAACGCCTCCTTCGGCGTCACCAGGCAGACGCTGGTGTGGACGCGATGGTTGCGGCCGGACAACAGCCGCAGGCATTGCGCCGCTTCGTCGAGCAATTCGGCCTTCGGCAGAATGCGGCGGCCGACCGCCACGACGGTGTCGGCGGCAAGGATGTAGGAGCCGGCCAGTTCGTCGTCGAGCTTCACGGCGCCCAGCGCCGCCTCGGCCTTGCCGCGGGCGAGACGGTTGGCGCAGGCGCGCGGCAGCTCGCCGCGGAGCGGCATCTCGTCGATGTCGGACGGCCGCAGCGCATCCGGCTCGATGCCGATCTGGTTGATCAGCGTGAGCCGGCGCGGCGAGCCGGAGGCGAGCACAAATTTGGGACGGCCGATGATCATCGTCGCGCAATTGCCTAGCGGAACCGCATGATTTTCACAACCGCATCCTACTCATTGCCGCGGGGCTGCCAGCCAAACCGCTCCTTGATCCTCGCCGTCAGCTGATCGCGGACCTCCCGGTAAGCGGCGAGCCGCTGCTCTCGCGTGCCCTCCGTGGCGGTCGGATCGGGCGTCGGCCAGTATTCGACCTCGGCAGCGATCGTGCGGGTCAGCTCCAGGGCCTTGTGGTGGGCCTCTGGCGACAGGGTGACGATCAGGTCGAAGTTCAGCCCTTCCCAGTCCTCCAGCTCCTCGAAGGTCATCGGCCGGTGGCGCGAGATGTCGATGCCGGCCTCCTCGAGGACAGCCACTGCGAACGGATCAAGATCCCGCTTGCGGACGCCCGCCGACGCGACATAGCTCGACGGACCGATGATCTGCTTGAACAGGCCGCCCGCCATCGGCGACCGCACCGAGTTGAAGGCACAGGCAAACAGCACCGCTTGCGGTCTCGTGCTGCTCGCGCCCGCCATGAACGATCAGCCCCGCCAGTGCAACACGCAGATCAAAGTGAACAGCCGGCGCGCGGTGTCGAAGTCGACCTTGACCTTGCGCTTGATGGCGTCCTGCAGGATGCGCGAACCCTCGTCGTGCAAACCGCGCCGCCCCATATCGATCGCCTCGATGCGATCCGGCGTGGCGGTGCGGATCGCCTCGTAATAGCTGTCGCAGATCATGTAGTAGTCCTTGATGATCCGCTTGAACGGCGTGAGCGACAGGATGTGCGCGATCACCGGCTTGCCGTCCGGGTGACGGATGTCGAGCACCAGGCGGTTGTCCTGCAAGCTGATGTTCAGGGCGTAGGGTCCGCCGTCGTGATCGACCGGCGCGAATGAATTGTCTTCGAGAAGATCGTAGATCGCGGTCGCACGCTCGTGCTCGACATCGGAGCCCGAACGGCCGATCGAGCCCTCGTCGAGCGTGACCGCGACGAGCCGGCGCTTGTCCTTGGCCCGCGCCGCGCTCATCGCCGATTGAGGCGGATCGCCACGGAACGGGCATGAGCGTCGAGCCCCTCGGTTTCGCCAAGCGCGATCGCCGCAGGCCCCAGCGCCGCGAGCTGCTCCGGCCCGCATTTGAGGATCGAGGTGCGCTTCATGAAGTCGAGCACGCCAAGGCCGGACGAGAAGCGCGCCGAGCGCGCCGTCGGCAGGACGTGGTTCGAGCCGCCGACATAGTCGCCGATCGCTTCCGGCGTGTGGGCGCCGAGGAAGATCGCGCCGGCATTTCGGATTTTTGCCGCCAGGGCTTCCGCGTCGGCGCTTTCGATTTCGAGATGCTCCGGCGCCAGCGCGTCGACCAGCGGAACGGCATCGTCGAGCCGCTTCACCAGAATGACCGCACCATAGTCGCGCCACGACGCGCCGGCGATCTTGCCACGCGGCA
>CAZNTY010000207.1:0-6983 GCA_964576085.1 uncultured Undibacter sp.
AAAAATGCACTCGCCGAGCAGGCGCGCGCACGCGGCTTCTCGGCGTTCGGTGTCACCAGGCCCGACGCGGTGCCGGAGGCCCGCGCGCGGCTCGAGGCTTTCCTCGCCGAAGGCGCGCATGGCGACATGGGCTGGCTCGAAACCACCGCCGCGCGGCGCGGCTCGCCGAAGGATTAATGGCCCGAGGTTCGCGCGGTCGTCATGCTCGGCCTCAACTCCGGGCCCGACGAAGACCCGCGCACCGTGCTCGCCCGCAAGGACCGCGGCGCGATCTCGGTCTATGCGCGCGGCGAGGACTATCACGAGCTGATCAAGTCGCGGCTCAAGGCGATCGCGCGCTGGCTGGTCGCGACCGCCGGCGGCGACGTGAAAGTGTTCGTCGACACCGCGGCGGTGATGGAGAAGCCGCTCGCCGCCGCTGCCTCCCTCGGCTGGCAGGGCAAGCACACAAATCTCGTGTCGCGCGAGTTTGGCTCGTGGCTGTTCCTCGGCGCGATCTTCACCACGCTCGATCTGCCGGCCGATGTCGCCGAGGGCGACCACTGCGGCACCTGCCGCGCCTGTCTCGATGTCTGTCCGACCGCGGCGTTCCCGGCGCCGTACCGGCTCGATGCGCGGCGCTGCATCTCGTACCTGACCATCGAGCACAAGGGCCCGATCCCGCGCGAGCTGCGGCCGCTGATCGGCAACCGCATCTTCGGCTGCGACGACTGCCTCGCCGTGTGCCCGTGGAACAAGTTCGCGCAGGCCGGCCACGAGGCCAAGCTCGCCACGCGCGAGGCGCTGCGCGCGCCGAGCCTGAGCGAGCTGGCGCGGCTCGACGACGCGCAATTCCGCGCGATGTTCACCAAGAGCGGCGTCAAGCGGACGGGGCGGGAGCGGTTTTTGCGCAACGTGCTGATCGCGATCGGCAACTCGGGCGATGTTGCGCTGGCGCCGGAGGCAACGCGGCTGCTCGACGACCCCTCGCCTCTCATCCGCGGCGCCGCCGTGTGGGCACTGTCGCGGCTTGTGTCGCGGGAGGAATTTGCCGCGCTGGCACGCAGGCGCGCCGACTGCGATGCCGCGGTGCAGGAAGAATGGGCCGCCGCGGCCGCCTCTTGACTTTCCTTCTTCCTGATTTTATTCCTACACTATCCGCGTTCCGGCGGGGCGTCATCTCGAGGACGCTTCGGTGACGCGAGCGCGGAGCGGCAGGCCGACAATGCCCGCCGCGGTGGAGCGCCTGGAGGCGCAGCGTCCTTGCGCCAAGGACGCGCGCGCCCTCGCAAGGCGCGCGGGCGAGCCGATCGCAAGGCTTGCCCCGAGGAGGCTTCGCCAGCCTCCGGGCGCCTCCCGGCGCTCCATCCCCGCCCTCACGCGGGTGACGGAAAAAGGGAACACCGACGCGCCCGCGTCGCAAAGAATAGGGCCGATGACGCACGTCGCTACGCCGGACAGATCATCTGCTCAGATATGTCCGGCGACAGCGGATGGAGTTCACGGTTGAATCATGAACACCGTGCCCATGCCGTGAACGCCGCCCCAGCGGGTGACGCCGTAGAGCGTCCCGCCGTCATCTGCGATCAGCTCGCCCGCGCCGATCGGCGAGCTCGGGAAGGTATAGGTGCGCTCGCGCCAAAGCCCGTTGGGGCGCGCCGGGCCGAACAGCTGGTAAAGCGCGCCGCCAGTCGCGACACTATTGGTAATTCCGCCCTGCGATGCGCCATAGACCTTCTTGCTCGGATCGACAAACGGCGCGCTGTTGGGCGCGCATCCATCGTTGCCGCCGCTGAAGCGGGCGATCGTCGTCAATGTGCGAGCGACGATCGCCAGCCGGAACACCGTGCCGCAGGCGGACGAGGATACCGGATCGCCCTGATTGCTGGTCGTGCCATAGAGCGCGCCGTCGGGACCGAAATTCATGCCGCCTATCGGCCACACGCCATTCGCGGCCACGCCGTCCTGCGCCGTAAACTTCGCAAGCACGGCAAACCGCCAGGCGTTGTGTGCCGGCAGCGGCGGCGCCAGCTTGAATACCGTGCCGCCGACGGACTCTCCACCACCGTCCTGCGTCGTCCCGTACAAAGCCCCGTTCTTGTCGACGACCAGCCGTCCCGAGGGATGCATGCCGTCGGTTGTAATGTCGAAGTCGTGGAGGCGCGTCTTCGTCCAATGCGTTTTGTCGGCGCTCGTCGCCTTCAGCTGGTAGAGCGTGCCGCAGAAGCTTGGGTGAGTACAAAGCCCCTTGCCGCCGGTTGGCGTCACGCCATAGAGCGCGCTGTCCTTGCCGATCACCAGCCCTGAATCCGGCTGTTCGCCATCGTTGCCACCCTTGAAGCGATAGATGACGTGCTCGCTCCAGATCGTCTTGGCGGCATTGATGGCCTTGAGCCGGAATACGACCCCGTGACCGGGATCGCCGCTGCCGCCGAACGTCGTCGTGCCGTAAAGATCGCCGTCAGCATCGAACACGAGGTTGCCATTCGGCTGCTCCCCATCGATGCCACCGGCAAAGCTGTAGATAATCTGGTAGCGCCATGCGCTCTGGGACGGGCCGGGCGGCGTCAGCTTGAACACCGTGCCACACTGACAAGACCCCTTGCCGCCGAACTTGGTGACGCCATAAAACGCGCCGTCCGGGCCGATGACCAACGCACCGACCGGTCCATTGCCGTCGTTCGCGCTTTTGAAGTTGTAGATCACCTTCGGCTTGAGGGGTGACGCGGCCTGCGAGGGACCTGCGGCCAAGAGCACCGTGGCGAGCACGAAAAAACTGCCGCACAGCGCGCGGCGCAAGGCGACAAGCTGCATTCGAGACTCCTTCGCTGTTGCGGAGAGCCTCAGAAACATTCCAAGTGACGGCATTTCTTGGCTGTCGAGCGGCATCCATGCCGCCTCTCCCCCGTGCGCATCTTCAATACGCGTCGAGCGTTTAGTCAAGCGACAGCGCCGCATGGAACTTTTTCTTAAAAGCTGGCGGCGCCGGCCCCTAAAATTCACCCACCGCCGCCAACAGCCGCTCGATGTCCTCCGGGCGCGACAGGCGATGGTCGCCGTCCTTGATCAGCGTGAACACCACGTCGTCGCGGGCAAAGCGCGCCACGAGCTCCGCGGCGTGCTGCCACGGCACGTCGGCATCCTGCACGCCCTGCAGGATACGCACCGGGCAGCCGGTCTCGATCACGCCGTCGAGCAACAGGTGCTTGCGGCCTTCTTCGATCAGCTTGCGGGTGATGATATAGGGCTCGTCGGAATACTGCGACGGCCGCGACCACTGGCCCTTCAGCTTGATCTCGCGCTTCACCTCGGCGTCGAACTGCTTCCACATCAGCTCTTCGGTGAAATCAACGGCCGGCGCGATCAGCACCAGTCCGGCGAGCGGCGCCGCCGTCTTGTCCTCGCGCAGCGCGTTCGCCAAGAGCAGCGCGAGCCAGCCGCCCCTCGACGAGCCGATCACCACCTGCGGGCCGCGGCAGAACGCGCGATAGACGGCGAGGCTTTCCTCCAGCCAGCGGCCGATGCTGCCGTCGGTGAAGGCGCCGCCTGACTCGCCGTGGCCGGAATAGTCGAACCGGGTCACGGCGCGGCCGTGCTCGGCGCCCCAGCGGTCGAGCGCCTCGGCCTTGGTGCCCTTCATGTCTGATTTGAAGCCGCCCAGCCAGAATAGGCCGGGATTGCCACCCTCACGATGGCGCACCGCGAGGGTCCGAGCCTCGGCCCCGATTCCTATCGTCAGCGATTTGAGGCAAGAATCATCCGATGAGTCGGCCATTGATTCGCTCGTCTGCACGGTCCCGCGCGCCGGCGCGTCAACCGACGCCTTTTGCGGCGCCCGCCCGCCCCGAGGTTTCGCCGCAATACGACCTCAAAGGCAAGAGGCTCGTCGTGGCGAACCTGCCGGCAGCGCCGCGCCAGCCGCGCACATTGGCCGGCGCCACCATCCTGCAGATCGTGCCGGTGCTGCGCGAGGAGCCCCAGGCCCATGCCGCAATCGACACCGCGCGAACGCTGCTGCAGGCCGGCGCCCGCGCCATCGTCGCCGGCGACGGCGGCCCGCTGGTCGGCGAATTGCGCGCCTTCGGCGGCGAGTGGATCCCGATGCCGAACGAGGGCGTGAACCCGCTCACGGTGCGGCGGAATACCCGGATGCTGGCCGACATGATCGCGACCGAACGCATCGACATCGTGCATGCGCTGACGCCCGGCGCGGCCTGGAGCGCGCTGGCGGCGCGGGCAAAGATGCCGGTATGGCTCGTTACCTCGTTCGGCGACCGGCTTGAGCAGCCTTACTGGTTCGGCAGGACGTATCAAGGCGCGCTGGCGCGGGGCGACCGCATCATCGCGCCGTCGAGCTTCATTGCGCACGCCATGATCGAGCGCTATCGCATCCCGCCTTACCGTATCACCGTGATCCCGCGCCGCATCGATACCGCAACGTTCAGCCCCGCGGCGGTGCATCCCGACCGCATTGCGGCGCTGCGGCGCGCCTGGGGCGTGCTGCCGGGGGTCCGCATCGTGCTGGTGCCGGGCCGGCTCGCGCCGTGGAACGGGCAGATCGGCGTGGTCGACGCGGCGCGGCTACTCGCCGGCAGCGGCCGGCGCAACGTCACGTTCGTGTTCGCCGGCGACGACCGCATCGAGCCTGCCTATCGCAAGGCGGTGCTGGGCCGGGCGCGGCTGCACAACATTGACACGCTGGTCCGGCTGGTCGGCCCTTGCGCCGACCTGCCGACGGCGCTTGCTGCCGCTGATGTTGTTGTTGTGCCGGCGCTCAAGCCGCCCCTGACCGGGCGCGCCGCGGCGGAAGCGCAGGCGATGGGGCGGCCGGTGGTGGTCAACGCAGTCGGAGTCTTGCCCGAGAATGTGCTGGCGCCGCCGCGCATGGCGGAGGAGCTGCGCACCGGCTGGGTGGTGCGCCCAGGACACGCCGGCGAGCTCGCGCGCGGTATCGCCAGCGCCCTGGCATTGGACCGCAAGACCTATGAGGCGATGGGCGCCCGCGCCCGGCAATTCGCCGAATTCATGTTCTCGCCGGACAGCGTGGCGACGGCGGTGCGCGGACTCTATACAGCGCTGCTGTCGCGGACGACGTGATTTATCGCTTATGCCGGCTCAATGAAACCAAAGCGATTTGAACGGGTTGACCGGTTCGTCGGTGGCAGGCGCGAGGCCCGTTGACTTATTGGCGCTTTCTACCGATCTTTCCGCTGCCGAGTAACAGTCGTTGCGAAGGCAAATAGTGAACGACCTGTCTGCAACAGCATTAGGAGCATAGAGCCATTCGTCGTCCGATGAGGTCCGCGGCCCCCGTCCAGAAGGACGGCCCGCGCGTTAACGAGGAGATCCGCGTCCGCGAGGTCCAACTGATCGATGCCGCTGGTCACAACCACGGCCCAACCCCCATCCAGACCGCGCTCGAGGCCGCGCAAGCCGCCGGGCTCGATCTGGTCGAAATCGCCCCCAATTCATCGCCGCCCGTCTGCAAGCTGCTGGATTACGGTAAGTACAAGTTCCAGGCGCAGAAGAAGGCGGCCGAAGCCCGCAAAAAGCAGAAGGTCGTCGAGGTCAAGGAGATCAAGCTCCGGCCGATGATCGACGACCACGATTATCAGGTGAAGATGCGCTCGATGGAGCGGTTCTTCGAGGAAGGCGACAAGGTCAAGATCACCCTGCGCTTCCGCGGTCGCGAGATGGCGCACCAGGAGCTCGGCTACAAACTGCTCAACCGGGTGAAGGAAGACATCGGCAAGATCGCCAAGGTGGAATCCGAGCCGCGGTTCGAGGGCCGCCAGATGGTGATGATGCTGGCGCCGCGCTGACCGCCTCTCTTCGATCTCAAACGCTGTCATGGCCGGGCTCGCCCCGGCCATCTCGTTAAGGGAGGCACCGTGCTCTCCGAAGCGGGATCACCCGGGTCACGGCGCTTCGCGCCGGCCCGGTGATGACGGTTTGACAGGGATTTCAGGCGGTTGTCTTTTTTGGGTCTGTCTGCCATAACGCCGCCTCTCGCCGACCGGCCATCAAGGGCTGCCGTGGCGGCGATACCGCTCAATTCCGAGCACGTTGAACGGCCCACCGGTCTGTCCGGACGCGCGCCGTAAGAGGAGAGCCAAATGCCCAAAGGCTACAAGCTGAAGACCAAATCGGGCGCGAAAAAGCGCTTCAAGATCACCGCCTCCGGCAAGGTGAAATACCAGCAGACCGGTAAGCGCCACGGCATGATCAAGCGGACCACCAAGACCATCCGCGAGCATCGCGGCACCCGCGTGCTGTTCAAGACCGACGGCGACAACATCAAGAAATACTGGCTGCCGAACGGCTGACCGCTCACGCCGGAGCGCCCGCGACGGCGAGCCGGCATTTCGCCCGAACCCCAATTCGTCACTGAAGGAGACCGGTCATGGCTCGCGTCAAGCGCGGCGTCACCGCTCACGCCAAACACAAGAAAGTCTACAAGGCCGCCAAGGGCTATTACGGCCGTCGCAAGAACACGATCCGCATCGCCAAGCAGGCGGTCGAGAAGGCGGGGCAATATGCGTTCCGCGACCGCAAGCGCCGCAAGCGCTCGTTCCGCGCGCTGTGGATCCAGCGCATCAACGCCGCGGTGCGCCCGTTCGGCCTCAACTACTCGAAGTTCATCGACGGGCTGGCGAAGCCCGGCCTCACGATCGACCGCAAGGTGCTGTCCGATCTCGCCATCCGCGAGCCGGCGGCGTTCGAGGCGATCGTGCAGAAGGCCAAGTCGGCGCTGCCGGCTTAGCGATTGTTATGGCCGGGCATAGCCGTTCGAAGAACGGCGTCCTAAAAGGACGCCTATGTCCCGGCCATCCCGATTAGGCAGGCACAGTGCCAACCTAAGCGGGATGCGCGGGACAAGCCCGCGCATGACAACCGGAAGGCACGGGGCGCGAACAGGCGCCGTTCAAGCCGGCAGTGCGGCCGTGGCCTTCTCGACGATGGCCGCAAACGCCGCGGGCTCGCGGATGGCGAGGTCCGACAGC
>CAZNTY010000208.1:0-3826 GCA_964576085.1 uncultured Undibacter sp.
CGCCAGCCTTCGCTGCGCTTGGCTGGCGGCCTCCCGCCAGGGGGAGGTAAAGAGAAGAAACCGCCCGCCACGGCTTCGGCGTGTTGGGGAACTTCCGCGCCAGGTGCTTGCCCGTCACGTTCCCATTGTCGACCGGCTGGATCGGCCGGCCCTCGTATTCCTCGACGCCGCCGCGCTCCTTCACCCACTCGATGCGGACGCGCTTCAACCCCTTCTCGACGTCGATCGCCACGTTGTCGTCAGTATAGGGGCCGGTGGTGTCGTAGACCGGCAGCGGCGGCTCGCCCGACGCCTCCGACAGCACGATCTCGCGCAGCGGCACGCGCAGGTCGGGCGCGGCCTCGGGCGTCGCGTAGATCTTGCGCGAGGCGGGCAGCGGTCCGGTCGTGACCTTCGGGGTGACGAGATCGGCGGAGGTGACAGGCTTATTCATGTTGGGTCTCCAATTCCACAGCCCCTGCGCTGCTGACATAACCTTTGAAGGAGAGAAATCCGCCGGCCGCCAGCAGCACGACGCCGAAGCCGACGAAGAAATGCTCGTGCGCGATGATCGCGCCGCCGACGAAGGGAATGTATTGCGGCGCCAGGATGCGCCAGACGCCTGCCGCGGTCGCCATCCAGCCGAGCAGCGTGATGAGGCTGCGCCAGTCCCGCGTCCACAGCGGATGGGCGTTCAGGATCGCAAGGCCGGCCGTGAGCAACAGCACGCCGGTGACATAGAGGAAGGCCGGCGTCAGCAGGAATTGATGTGCGATCTGGCGATAGGTCTCGGGATTGACCAGCATCGCGATGCCGATGGTGCACAGCACCGGGCCGAGCAGGCGCGCGATGTAGTAGGATTTCTGCATGTCCTGTCCCTTCGCCGGCATGACCCGGATCAGGTTCAAAGGGTTTTTCTCAGCCCTGCGCAGGGCACCCCTCGGAACAGCCTTAATGTAGGCCGGTGCCCAAGCCTGTCAACGCGGGTGCATTCTTTGTCGTCACCGGGCATAGGCGTTCGAAGAACGGCGTTCTAAAGAACGCCTTGGCTCGGCCATGACAAGTTAAGCTGTTTGTCCCATTTTCTCGGCGTTGAGCTTTGCCACTACTTCGTCGCTCGCCGGCGTCGGGATGCCGTATTTGCGGCCGAGCTCCGCGACCTTGCCGTTGAGCCAGTCGAGCTCCAGCCGGTTGCCGCGCTCGAGGTCGTGCGCCATCGACGCCTTCATGTTGGGGTTGACCACGCCGGCCAGGAACTTCATGCGGGACTCGATGTAGTCGGCGCTGATCTCGGTGCCGCTCGCCTTGCCGACCGCGCGCGCCTCCTCCATCAGCGCGCGAAAGAAGGCGAGGCCCTCCGGCGTGGCGACGATCGGCCCGATCGCGGAGCGGCGCGAGGCGGTGGCGCCGGCGAGCGCCGTGAGGAAGATGAACTTCTCCCAGCGCTCGGCCTGGATGTCCTGCGACAGCGCGAAGTCGCATTTCGCCGCCTTGCCGGCGGCGACGAAGGCGTCGAGCGCGGCATCGGGCTTCCGGTCGGTGCGGCCGAAATGCAGCGTGGCGAACTGGCTGGTGTGGCTGATGACGCCGGGCGCCTTGATCACTGTCGCGATATAGGCGACGCCGCCGATCACCCGGTCGGCGCCGAGGATCGGCGCCATGCGCTCGACGCTGTCCACGCCGTTCTGCACGGTGATGACGCGGGTCTGCGCGCCGACCATCGGCCGTGTCAGGTCGGCGGCTTTTTCGGTGTCCCACAACTTGACGGCGAACAGCACGATATCGACCGGCCCGACCGTCTTCGGGTCGTCGGTGACGTTGACCTTGGGCAAGTGCAGGTCGCCGTGCACGCTCTCGATGGTCAGGCCGTTCGCCCGGATGGCGTCGCGATGGGCGCCGCGCGCGATGAAGAACACCTCATGCCCGGCGGCCGCGAGCCGCGCTCCAAAATAGCCGCCGACCGCGCCCGCCGCCATTGCCGCAATTCGCATGAGGGTTCCCTATCATGTCGTCACCGGGCTTGTCCCGGTGACCCCGTTTAGAATGGCACAGTGCCGGCCTAAGCGAGATGGCCGGGACGTCAGGGCGTTCACGCCCGTCTTCGACGGGCTAGGCCGGCCATGACAAAAATAGGGGCAAAAATAAAAGAGCGCCGGGGGCGGCCGGATGGGGTCATGCCTCACTGATGCGACCCGCGTGAACCGCTGCCGACGCTCTGTTCGTGGCTTTGCCGCTATGCCGCGGTCCGAACGTGCCGCGGCAATCAAGCGGCTTTCTGGCCCGGTGGTGTCATGCAAGCCTCCGTGTCACTTGAGGGATGCACGATAAGTCTGCGCCCTTTCGCACCACAGTCAAGACAGCATGTCTTACTTGAACAGAACCGAGGGGAAGTCCGCGGCGTAGCGGCGCCCGTGCGGCCGCTCGCGGAACTTGGCAGGCGGACTGTCATGCGCGTCGACCGCCTTGCGATAGAGGTGCCAGGTGGCGTGGCCGAGCACCGGCATCACCACCGCGAGCCCGATGAAGGCCGGCAGCGAGCCGAGCAGCAGCAGCGCCGCGACGATCAGGCCCCACAGCGCCATGGTCGCGGGATTCTCCGCCACCACCCGGAACGAGGTGTGCAGCGCTGTCGCCGCGCCGACCTCGCGGTCGAGCAGCAGCGGGAACGAGATCACGCTGATGGCCAGCGCCAGCACCGCGAACAGGAACCCCACGCCGTTGCCGACGATGATGAGCGTCCAGCCGGCCTTGGTCGTGAACAGGTCGGTGACGAACCGCGAGGCGGACTGCGGCATCGCGTAGCCGAAGCTCGCGATGTAGATCGCGTGCGCGATCGCGATCCAGACGAAGAAGATCGCGAGCAGCAGCAGGCCGAGCGCGGCGATGGCGCCGATCGAGGGCGAATGCAGCACGTCGAGCGCGTGGCTGGCGTCGGCCTCGAGGCCCGCCTCGCGCCGGCGGCTGAGCTCGTAAAGGCCGAGCGCGGCGATCGGCCCGATCAGCGCGAAGCCGGCCGCCAGCGGGTAGAGGAACGGCAGGATGGCGTAGCCGAAGATCAGCTGCGCCAGCACAATGCCGACCACCGGGTAGATCACGCAGAGGAAAATGGCGTGGCTCGGCATCGCGGTGAAGTCGTCCCAGCCGGCGCGCAGCGCGTCCTTGAGGTCGGCGGCGTTGACGCGGCGGATGGTCAGTCGGGGCGCGGCGGTTGCGCCAACGAGGATATGCGATTGGGCCATGAGCGGACCTCCCCAAAGTTCGGGTTCAGGTCGCGACGCCGGCATGGCCAGTCTTTGCGAGGCTGGTCACGTTCGCCGCGACCAACGAGAGCAGTATAACCCGCGCCCCGGGGCGCGGGTTTCACAAGATCGGGAGAGTTTCTTTCCTAATAAAGGCTGGATGGCTGGTCGGGCGACAGCGAAGCCCAATCTCGGGCGCCATCTGTCCGCGCCGGCGTATTGGCGCCGAGCGCCTGCCGGCCGTGCTGCGCGGTCGTGGTCTGCGGCAGCACGACCACCTTGGCGCCGACCTTCACCCGGTCATAGAGGTCGATGATGTCCTCGTTGGTCAGGCGGATGCAGCCCGACGACACGTTATGGCCGATCGTGGTCGGATCGTTGGTGCCGTGGATGCGATAGACCGTGCCGCCGATGTAGAGCGCGCGGGCGCCGAGCGGAGTGCCGGGACCGCCGGCGGTCATGCGCGGCAGGTAAGGCTGGCGCGCGATCATCTCCTGCGGCGGATACCAGTCCGGCCACTCGGCCTTGCGCACGACGGGATGCACGCCCGACCAGGTGAAGCCCTCGCGACCGACGCCGATGCCGTAGCGGATCGCCTTGCCGTCGCC
>CAZNTY010000209.1:0-13040 GCA_964576085.1 uncultured Undibacter sp.
ACCTCTGTCAGGCTGCCTTCGAGGTCAGCGACCCGCAGGCGCGGCCGCCGACGGCCTACGGCTTCGATAACTTCGGCGCGCTGTTTCAATATCCGCAGATTCTGCTCAATACGCTGACGGTCTCGTTCGCGGCCACCGCGATGGCGCTCGCCATCGGCTTCGTGATGGCGTGGATCCTCGCGCGCACCAATGTACCGGGCCGCGGCACGTTCGAGCAGCTGATGACCGTGCCATATTATCTGACTCCGCTGCTCGGGGCGCTGGCCTGGAGCATGCTCGGCTCGCCGGAAAGCGGCTTCATCAATCAGGTCTGGCGCGCATTGGGAGGCGGCGGTTACATCATCGATATCAACACGTCATACGGCATCGCCTGGGTGATGGCCTTGTTCGAGGGTTCCGTTGCTTTCGTGATGATCGCAGCCGTCATGAAGTCGATGGACCCTTCGCTTGAAGAAGCATCGCAGGTGATGGGTGCCAGCCGGGTCCGCACGATGCTGCGCGTTACGCTGCCGCTCGTGATTCCCGGCGTTTTGGGCGCGGCGATCTTCGTGTTCGCGGAAATGCTCGGCTCGTTTGCGGTCGCGCTCGTGCTCGGTCTGCCAAATCGCTACTACGTTATCACGACCGCAATCTATCAACTGATGCAGCAATACCCGCCCCGCATCCAAGTCGCGGCGGCGATGGGCGTGTCGCTGTTCGTGGTGATGTTCGTAATGCTATTCCTTTATCGGCGCGTCGTATCGGCGGGCAACTACGTGACGATCACCGGCAAGGCGTTTCGCCCCCGCGTGATCGATGTCGGACGGCTGCGCTATGTGCTGTTCACCATCTGCATTCTCTATTTACTTGCCGCGGTGGTGCTGCCCGTCGCGACGCTGCTTTTTGCGTCCGTGCAGAAGATCGCGGTTGCATTTCCCGGGCTCGATAATTTCACGCTCAACAATTTTCGCACGGCAATGTCAATGAACGCCGCGCGCTCGGCGCTCGGCAACAGTCTGCTGCTCGGCTTTGCAACGGCGACGATCGGCGTTGTATTGATGGGCTTGCTCGCGTGGCTGATCTACCGGTCGCGGCTGCCCGGTGCTGGGCTGATCGAATATATCGTCATGTTCCCCCAGGCCGTGCCGCGGCTTGTCTTTGCGTTCGGCATGATGTGGGCTTGGCTGGTATTTCCAATCCCGATCTACGGCACGCTGTGGTTGCTGCTGATCGCTTACCTCACCGTGTTCCTGCCTCTCGGGGTGCGCACCATCGCCGGTGTGATGCTGCAGATCGACAAAAGCCTGGAAGAGTGCGCGCAGATGTGTGGTGCGCCGTGGGCGTTTCGAACGCGCACGATAACGGTGCCGTTGCTGTGGCCGGGACTGATCGCAGCGTGGGTGCTGCTGTTCATCGCGAGCGTGCGCGAACTGGGCGCCTCGATCCTGCTGATGGGGCCGCACTCCAAGGTCATCACGCCGTCCATCGTGGAATCCTGGTTCGGCACAGCCTCCGAACTTACGGCGACGCTGGCGCTGATCCAGACCTTGGTCGTGGCCGCCGCGATGCTCGTACTGATCGGGGTCACGCGCCGGCTCGGTGCGCAGCGGATGGATTGATTACATGCCGAAACCGCACATCGAGGTCGAAAATCTCCAAATTCGGTATGGCGACGTCGCCGCGGTCCGGGGGGTGAGTTTCGAGGTCATGCCTGGCGAGCAACTGACCCTGCTCGGGCCGTCGGGCTGCGGCAAAACCACGACGCTGCGCGCAATTGCCGGTCTCGAGCAGCCGGCAGCGGGTGAGATCCGGATTGCCGGCGTTCCGGTCTATTCATCGGCACGCAACATCAATATTCCCGCGGAGAAGCGGGGATTGTCGATGGTGTTTCAGTCTTATGCGATTTGGCCGCATATGACGGTGTTCGACAACGTCGCCTACGGTTTGCGTGTGCGAAAGGCCGGCTCGGCCGAGATCAAAAGCAAGGTCGAGCACGCGCTTGGCCTCGTGCAAATGCAGGCTTTCGCGCAGCGTCGGGCCTCGCAGTTATCGGGCGGGCAACAGCAGCGGGTCGCGCTGGCGCGCGCTTTCGTATTCCAGCCATCGGTCCTGCTATTCGATGAGCCGCTCTCCAACCTCGACGCCAAATTGCGCGCGGACATGCGTATCGAGCTGCGACAGCTGCAGCATCGCCTTGGCATCACGTCGGTTTACGTCACTCACGATCTTGAAGAAGCGTTGGCGATGTCGGATCACATCGTGGTGATGCGCGACGGCTTGATCGAGCAGACGGGGGCGCCTGACGATATCTACAGTCTGCCGCGCAGCGCTTTCGTTGCGGACTTCATAGGTTCAGCGAATCTGATCCGCGGACGCAACCGGCCGGATCTTGCCTTTGACGGGCTGATTGCGCTCGAGACGTCGGACGGCCGCGTCATTTACGGCATGTCCTATGGGCGTCCGGTTGGTGACGAACTCGTCGTGTCGGTGCGGACTGTCCATCTGCGCATTTCTTCCGATCCTCCCGCCGAGACACGGAACGTATGGCCGGTGCGGGTCGAGCAGTCGGTGTTTCAGGGAGACTTCACCCAGGTGCTGATCGGCTGGGGCAACCAGCGGCTGGTCGCGCGCTGCGCGGCGATGGAACCGATTGCCGCGGGACGCGAAATCTACATGAGTATCGAGCCGCGCCGCGTCGTGCTGCTGGGCGCGTAGTCAGTCTCGCACATGCGCTGTCTTGGCGGCGCCGTGTGGCAGCACAAAGGGCAGAGCGCCGGTCGGGACGCGATTCGCCGCACCCGTGACACCGAACACTTCAGCGAGCATGTCGTCCGTGATGGTCTGTGCCGGCGTGCCGTCTCGCACGATGCGACCGTTGCTGAGCGCCACCACGCGGCGCGCAAACAGGACCGCCAGATTGAGGTCATGCATGATCGTAATGACGGTGGTGCCCCGGCCGTTGCAGCGGCCGATGATGTCCATGAGGTCGAGCTGATGGCAGAGATCGAGGCTGGCGGTTGGTTCGTCGAGCAGCAGAATGCCGGGACCGTGTCTGGCTTCCCCACAGTTGAGCTGCACCAGGACGCGGGCGAGGTGAACACGCTGCTGCTCGCCGCCCGATAGCGTCCCGATGATGCGGTCGCGCATGCTGGCCATGTCGACCTCCTCGAGCGCACCATCGATCAGGGCTTCGATTGCGGCGCCGCGCGATTCCCCAGCGCCCATGCGCACGACCTCGGCGACCGAGAAGGGAAACGCGACATCGACCTGCTGCGCCAGCACCGCGCGATGTAAGGCCAGCACATGCGGCTTGTAGGCGCGTGGATCCAGCCCTTTGAGCCTGACCTGTCCCGTGCTCGGCGCGATGCCGCCTGACAAGGCGCGCAGCAACGTCGATTTTCCGGCGCCGTTCGGGCCGACCAGCGCGACTGTTTCGCCAGGCTCGATCGATAACGAAACATTGCTGAGCAGCGCTTTGCGGCCCACCTGCACGCCGAGCACTTCGGTCTCCACCGCCGCCGTCATAATCCGATCACCGAACGTTGGCGGAGCAAGATGAAGAGAAAGAACGGCGCCCCGACGAGGGCGGTCAGGATGCCGATGGGCACCTCGGCCGGCGCGGCGAGGGTGCGCGCGCAGGTGTCGGCGGCGAGCAGCAGGATCGCGCCGACACAAGCTGACGCCGGCAGCAGCCTGCGATGGCCGGGCCCGATCACGAGTCGTAAAAGGTGCGGCACGATGATGCCGACAAAGCCGATCACCCCGGCAAAGGCGACGGCGGCGCCAGCCATCGCCGATACCAGCACGATCGACCAGCGTTTGAGCCGTTCGACCTCGACACCCATGTGGAATGCTTCGGCTTCGCCGAGCACCAGGAGATCGAGCCCGTGCGCGAGGAACGGGATGGCCGCGAACAGCAAGAGCAGGAATGGGGCCAGGATTGCGACCTTGTCCCAGGTTGCGCCGCCCAGCGAGCCGAGCAGCCAGAACGTCACGTCGCGTAACTGCCGGTCGTCGGCGATGAACACCAAAAGCCCGATGCCGGCGCTCGCCAGCGCCCCGATGGCGATGCCCCCGAGCAGGAACACCGCGATCGAGGTGCGATTTTCGCGGGTCGCGAGGCGGTGGAGAATGTAGGTTGTCACCAGCGCGCCGACGAACGCGGCCGGCGGGAGTGCCTGAAACGGTAGCGCGAAGCCGCTGCCGGCAAGCAGACGGTCGCCGAGAACGATCACGGTCGCGGCTCCAAGGGCGCCTCCGCTTGACACACCGACCAGCGCCGGGTCGGCCAGCGGGTTTCGGAACAGGCCTTGCATGATCGCGCCGCTTGCGGCGAGCAGGGCGCCGACGATGACGGCAATGGCAATCCGCGGCAACCGTACCGACCACAGCACGAGCTGGTCGCGCGACAATGTTGTCGCGTCGGCGTTACCGTGGACCAGGCCGAGCGCGGCCGGCAGGCGCGCGACCGGAATGCCGGCGGCGCCGATCGCCGCCGCGATGACCGCGACCAGCAAAAGGACGAGCAGCAGGACAGCCATAATGAGAATGCCGGCTTGCCGAGAGCGTGACCAGGTGCTCGCCCGAAGGAAGCCAGCCGTGCCGATTGCACCGCTCATTCGTGGCACGTATCCGCGCGCGCCGGAGCGGGTGTCTCGCGCGCGAGTTCCGGATAAAGCCTGATCGCGAGATCACGGGCGGCACGGGCGGTGCGTGGCCCGAAACCGAGAAGGTAGAGCCCGTCCATTGCAACAAATGCCTTGCCGGCCGCTGCCGGCGTCGCGCTGAAGGCAGGCAGGGCGAACAGCGTATCGGCCGTTACCGGATTGGGCCCGCCGCCCTCCATCGCGAGGATGACGTCAGGCTTCGCAGCGATGACGGCTTCATCGCTGATCGGCTTGTAGCCATCGTACTCGGAGATGACATTGACGGCACCTGCCATGCGGATGATGCCATCCGCCGCCGTCTTGTGACCAGCCGCCATAGCGCGGCCATTGACCACCGACAGAACGAACATCACGCGCTTTGGGGCGTGGATCGCGGATCGCAAGCTATCGAGCGCACCAAGGTCGGCGGAAACCTGATCTGTCATGCACTTGCCCCGTTCGGGCACGCCGGCGGCATCCGCAACGACATGAATCTTCTGAAGGATGCCATCGCCAGTGTACAGCTCGGGCACGATGACCAGCGGAATTTGAGCCGCCTGAAGCACGCTCATCGTTTCTTTTGGGCCCGAGCCTTCGGACGCGATGATGAGGGTCGGACGAAGCCCGAGCACGCCTTCGGCCGAGAGCGCGCGCATGTATCCAACGCTCGCTTTTTCGGTCGTTGCGCGCGGAGGATAAAGACTCGTCGTGTCGATGCCGACGATGGTCTTGTCCATGCCGAGCCCGTAGAGAATCTCGGTGACGGCACCGCCGATCGAAACGATGCGACTGGTATCCGCCGCGAATGAACGGCTGGCCGCGAACGCCAGGACGATCAACGCACAGGCAAAATGACGCAGCAACGGTCCGGGCATCGACAGACTCAACAGACTCATTTGGTGAGGATCAGTTTATTCAGGGCGGTGAGGCGCAGGCGATAGGTTTCGCCGCCATGAGCGATGACGACTTCGCGACCGCCGCCGAACAGGTCGCGGCTTTCGATACGATTATTTGCCAATTCAACCCGTCGCACCCGTCCAGTTGTGCTGGCCGGCTCGCCTGCGTTGCTCAGGTTTTTCTTGTCCTCAAAAGTATTCATCGTGGCCACTGGTCGCATCATCGAGCGTAATTCTTAAGAACAATTATCAGTTTTGAATGATTTAAAACTGATAATGATGCCCGATCTGCTAGTTTAGAGTCAGTTTAACTTAGAAACATCTTTCTTGACCTCAGTAATACATGGTCGATACAAACGCAACGCTGCGAATACAGGAACCGCAGCAGCCAGCCAGCCAGTCGCCGCATAACGCAGCGCCGCCAGCCCGCTCACCAGTCAAAAAAGCAACGGGTTGGGGTCAATTATGTTTTGCGGGATTCGGGGCGCCCAGGCTGCGCTCCTGTTGAGCGCGTCGACATTGGCTATGGCGACGAGCGGTGTTTTGTCATCGGCACAGGCCCAAGAGGCCATCACACTTGATCCGATCACGGTTCTGGCGACCAAAACGCCGGAAAGTGTCTGGGATTCGCTGTCCTCGACGACTGTCGTGCAGCAGGGGCAGATCGAGCAGGCGCAACCGCGCCGGATTGAAGACATTCTCGTCGGCATCCCAAGCGTCTGGTTCCAGCAACGCAGCGACTCGCCGGAAACGGCGATCAGCATTCGCGGCCTTCAGGACTTCGGTCGCGTTGCTGTGACCATTGACGGCGCGCGGCAGAATTTCCAGCGTACCGGCCACAACGCGAGCGATACATTCATTCTCGACCCCGAATTGCTCGCGGGGGTCGATATCGTCCGCGGTCCTGTGGCGAACGTCTACGGCTCGGGCGCGATCGGCGGCGTGACGTCGTTCCGGACCAAGGACGTCGACGACATCCTGCGGCCGGGCGAGGTGTGGGGCAGCCAGTGGCACGGCGTATTGTCGTCGAATCCCGGCAATCCGCTCGGCTCGGTTTTTGCGGCCGCACGGATCAATCCGAATGTCGACTTCATCGTGGGTGGTTCGGCGCGCGACAATCGCGACTACAAGGACGGCGACGGCAACACGGTCGTAAACTCTGGTTACGATCTCGAAAGCGGATTGGCCAAGCTTACGCTGCGACCGGCAGACGGTCATCAGATCAAGCTGAGCGGCATCATCCAGAATACGAATTTCACCACAGGGCAGCAGCCCAGCGAACCGACCTACGATACGAAAATCGGAAACGATATCGTCACCGCACGCTGGCTCTACGCGCGTCCCGAAGATCGGTTGTTTGATTTTGATGTCAATGTCTATTGGACAAAGACCTCAATGGATCAGACCTTGGTCACGAGCGTGCCGGGCGGCATTGGTAGTCTTGGCGACAAGCGAAACTTCACAATCAATACCTACGGGGTCGACTTCCATAACACGTCGCGATTCGATTGGGGCCCGGTCCGCAATGCGATCACGGTCGGCCTCGATGGATTCCGTGATGAAGTCGATACTGAAGGCTTTGGCGTCATTTTCACGCCGTCGGGTGAGCGCTCGGTCGGCGGTGGCTTTGTCCAGTGGAAGGCCAATTACTCGTTGCTCGAAGTGATCGGCGCGCTGCGTTACGATCAATATCGCCTCGAGGGCGGCGGCACAGAATCCGACGGGAGTCGAGTTTCTCCAAAAATCACCGTCGGCATTACGCCGTTCAATGGCTTCACGCCCTACGTGACTTACGCGGAAGGATACCGTGCGCCGGCCATCACCGAGACGCTGATCACTGGCGTCCATCCGGTGCCGGGCGCTGATTTTGAGTTCATCCCGAATCCGACACTGAAACCGGAGGTCGGCAAGACTGCCGAGGCTGGCCTCAACCTGAAATACGGCGACCTGTTCCGGAAAGGCGACGCGTTCCGTGCCAAATTCGCCGTTTTCCGAAACAATGTGGAGAATTACATCGACCAGATTCTGGTGCCCAGCGGCACGACGGGCGTGGGCGGCATCCCCTGTAATGCTGCGGGTCCGCCCGGTTTTCCGTTCTGCATCCAGTATCAGAACGTCGAAAAGGCACGCCTTGAGGGCGCCGAGTTCGAGGCCGTTTACGATGCCGGAGTGTGGTTCACGCAGCTGGCTGCAAGTCATGTCCGTGGTCGTGACCTGACGAACGATGTGGCGCTTGGGACCGTACCACCCGACAAGGTTGCGGTGACGGTTGGCGGGCGCTGGCTTGATCGCCGGTTGACCACGGCGGTGCAGGTGGTTGGCGTGGCGGCTCAGGACGAGGTACCGCCCGGCAGCCTGACCAGCCCAGGCTATGGCATCGTCAATCTTTATGCGGGCTATGAAGCGAACCGGGACGTTCTCGTAACCTTTGCGGTAGAGAACTTGTTCGATAAACAATACGCCCCGTACCTCAACGCCTCCGCGGTTGCGCCGCTGCCGATGCCAGGCCTCACGGTGAAAGCGGGTGTTCAGATTCACTTCGGCGACGATTACTTCAAGACCAAGAAAGGGTAGGTCCGACGTAAGGGCGAGCCGAACGACTGCCGAGTTGTTATGCCAGGCGCGGCCGCTTTGAGCAGCGGCTTCGCCTGTGCAGCTTTTTGTTTTGGACTATGATCAACGCCAGCCAGTGCCAGCAAGGAGACTGCAATGTTCATCGCGATGAATCGCTTCAAGGTCAAAAAGGGCTCGGAGGAGGCCTTCGAGAAGGTGTGGACCAGCCGGGAATCCTACCTTGATCGCATGCCCGGTTTTATCGAGTTCCACCTGCTTAAAGGCCCCGAAGCCGAAGACCATACGCTCTATTCGTCGCATACCACCTGGCAGAGCAAGTCGCATTTTGAGGGCTGGACCAAGTCGGATGAGTTCAGGCAGGCCCACGCCCGCGCCGGTAACCAGAGCAGCAATGCGTCGCTCTATCTCGAGCACCCGAAGTTCGAAGGCTTTGAGGTGAAGCTGACTCAAGGCCGCAAGGGAGTCGCCGCGTGAGTGGCTCCTCTGCCGTGCTTCGCAGCAAACTGGCTGCCGATCCCGGCGCGGTGATGGAATCCGTCGCCAAGGAGACCGGTGCGACGCTGCGAGCTGTCGTCGAGGCGTTGCCCGAGTCGATGCGCCGCTTTGCGCCGGCGTCGGCATTTGTCGAGATCATGAGCGAGATCGCGAACTGGGGTGAGGTCACGGTCATCATCCATACCGACGATGGCGTGATGGAGTTCACGGGCCCCGTTCCGCCCGGCAAGGTCGCGCAGAATTACTATAATCTCTCGGGCCGCACTGGATTTCACGGCCATCTGCGGCACGAACGTTGTGCCGGTATCGCTTTCGTCGAGCGGCCGTTCTTCGGCCGGCCGTCGGCGTCCATCCTGTTCTTCAATGTGGACGGTGGCATCATGTTCAAGATCTTCGTCGGGCGCGACGAGCAGCGCGAATTAATCCGCCATCAACTGGACGCATTTCGCGCGCTTGCAGAGCGGCTATGCGCGGCGCCCGCCGTGGCCTGACTGAGGAATCTGGTGATCAAGGCGCGGTTGAGCACGATAGCACTCTGGGGCACGGCCCTTCTGGCGGCCGCGGCTGGCCACGCGGCTGTTGCCGCGATGGCGCTGACGTGGTCGCCAGCCGCAAACGCGCCGAGTGCTGCCCCGCCGGTAGTGATGATCAACCTTGCGCCGCTCGAGGCACCGCAGGTGCCGACGGAAGACCTCGCGCCGGGCCCGCAGGCGGCTGACTCCCAGCCGGAGCCGGATCCCGTGCCGACGGCGAAGGTTGCCGAGAGCGAACTCGACGTCCCGAAGCTTCCAGAGAAGGAGCAGGCTGTCGCCATGTTGCCGCCGCCAGTGCCGGAGCCACGGCCGGAGGTGAAGCCGGTCGAACATGAAAGGCCGGTTGAGGTTAAGAAGGAAGAGCGGAAGAAGACCGAGCGCCGGGTCGCGTCCCGCGCGGCTGCACCGGCTACCTTTGAGGCGCGGCGCAGTGCCATGGCCAGCGCTCCTGCCGCAGGCGCCGCCCGCGTGCCGGCGGAAGCGGCCGCATCGTGGAAAAGCGAGCTGATGGCGCAACTCAACCGTTACAAGCGTTACCCTTCGGGGACCGATCGCACAGGCACCGTCCTCGTTGCATTCAGCCTCAATCATTCAGGTGAGGTGACGTCGGCCCGCTTGATGCATTCGTCTGGCGATAGCGCGCTCGATCAAGAGGCGATCTCGTTGCCGCGGCGCGCGAGCCCGCTGCCGAAACCTCCGGCGGGACTGTCGGCCGGACCGATCACATTGACAGTGCCGATCCGGTTCGACCGCTAGATCGTGATTTCCGTGCGCACGCCGCGCACATCCATTTCATAATCGAGCACGTCGACCGGCGGCCGGCAGAAATGCCAGGTCAGCCCCGCCGGCGTGGCGCCGCGGCCGACGATCTCGCCAGCTAGAATGTGATGGATGTCGTAGACGGTATAAAGTTGTGTTGCGGTCGAATCTCGCCAGGTGAATCCGAGCGCGGCCATGCGGTGCTCCATCACGCCGAGCACGTAACGGGCCTTGTCGCGGATCGCATCCGGTGAACGCTCACCGAGCCGGATGGTCCTCTCACTGTAGCTTGCGTGGCCTTCCTGCGCCTCGCCGCTGCCGGCGATCACAAAACTGGAAGGCACGTCGTCGTCGGCCGGTACGGTGTAGCAGAAGGCGTAGAGGCTTGGCTCCGCAGGTGGGTCCAACTCCGGGCAGACATTGCTGCGTGCAACCGGATTGACGCCGTCATTGATGATGCCCCACCGCTTCAGCGGCTCGATATAGCTGCGGTTGAACGCGAGAAAGCCGGCATCGTCGAATGGCTTAGGCGAGCGCAATTCGCAGGCGCAAAATGCCGTGATGGGCCGGCCGGACTCCTCAAGGTGCCGTTCAATCCGCCTGAAGCCGTCGGCAAGCGCGACCGGTCTGGCAAGCCGGGCACGTACGATCTCATGGCCCGGTTCCGCGGCGACGCCGGCCGAGTACTGAAACACGCCCTGGATGAAACGATAGCCGCCCGGCGCAAATTTCAGCACGCCGCTCATGATGCCAGTCTCCGACGTGAAAGGTCCTTCATTTTCGTCCAAAGGTCCGATTTTGCGGGTGCTCGGCTGATGGCCGGCAGGCCGCGTTTGACTTTCCAATCCGTAGTCCAAATACTGTTGTTAATAACCGAAATAAAAATCAGCCGAATTGGCATTCTGGGAGGAACGCAAATGAAGACTTCACGCAGGACAGTTCTGAAAGGTTCCGCCGCGACCGCCGCCGCTCTGAGTCTCGATTGGCGCTTCGCCCAAGCCCAAGCCGAAACCGTGCGCATCGGCACGATCTTCGATCATTCCGGCCCGTTCGCCGCCGGCGGTTCGGTTGCGTCGGCGATTGGTACACAGATCGCGATTGATCTCGTCAACGAGCGCGGCGGCGTCGCCGGTAAATACAAGGTTGTTCCGGTCAACGCGGATTCTCAAAGCAAGGCCGAAGCGGCGATCAACGAAGTCGAGCGCCTTATCAACCAGGAAAAGGTCGACATCATCGTCGGTGTCTATTCGAGCGCCCATGCGGTGCCGCTGTCGGCCAAAATCGAGCAGCAGAAGAAGATTCTCTGGATCACCACCGCGGTCTCGACCGCTGTCTTCAAGGGCAAGAACCTGCACTACGTATTCCGCGGCCAGATCCATTCCGATCAGTACGGCGAGGCATTCGCCGCGTTCTTCACCGAGCACTCCAAGGCAAAGCTCGGCATCGAGCCGAAGGACCTGAAAGTCGCGCTCATCCATGAAGACGGCCCCTATGGCGTCGGCGTCGCCGCTGCCGACGAGGAGTACTCGAAGAAGGCCGGCCTCAACGTCGTGCTGCACGAAGGCTATTCCGCCTCTGCGCCCGATCTCTCGTCGCTGGTTACCAAGCTCAAGCGCTCCGGCGCCCAGGTGATCTCGCATGCCGGCTACAACCCGGACATCACTCTGTTCCTGCGCCAGGCGCGCGAGAGCGGCCTCAAGTTCAAGATGCTGGTCGGCGCCGGGGCCGGCTACAGCCAACTCGACAAGCTGGTTGCGACATTCGGCAAGGACATCGACAATTTCTGCAACATTGACCCGGTGCCGGCGCAGTTGCTTGATCCGGCGAAGCTCGCGCCCGGCATCGGCGACCTGACCAAGATCATGGTCGAGCGCTACAAGAAGATTGCCAACGCCAACGACGTGCCGCCGCACTGTGCGATGGGCTTCAATCAGACCTGGGTGCTGCTCAATAACGTGCTGCCGGTGGCCAAGGAGAAATACGGCGGCTTCGATCCCGAGGCGGTGCGCAAGGCGGCGCTCGATGTCGATATTCCGCCCGGCGGCACCATTCAGGGTTACGGCGTTAAGTTCTATCCACCCGGCACCGAGATGTCCGGCCAGAATGAACGCTCGACGCCAGTGGTCATGCAGAATGCCGGCGCGCACATCGCGGTGGTCTGGCCGACCAACATCCAGACCCAGCCGCCGGTATTGCCGCTGCCGAAATCGTCCGTCTACGCCATGTAATTGATGGCGTAATCGGGAATGCTGGCAGTCGAGGGGCTGTGCAAGCGCTTCGGAGGATTCCTGGCGGTCAACCAGGTGTCCTTCGAGGTGAAAGAGGGCGAGATTCTCGGCCTCATCGGCCCAAACGGGTCTGGCAAGAGCACGACATTCAATCTCATCGCTGGGACGTTGAGCCCGACGTCGGGCTCGATCCGGCTCAAGGGTGATGAGATCGGCGGCCTGCCGGCGCATGAGATCTGCCGCCGCGGCGTCGGGCGGACGTTCCAGATTCCGCGCCCGTTCCGCAAGCTCTCGCTGCTCGAGAACGTCACGCTCGCCGCCTATTATGGGCAGGCGGGCGGCATCAGCCGCGTTGAGGCGCAAAAGCGGGCAGAGGAGGCGCTCGAGCTGGTCGGTCTGCCCTCGGATCCGGCGGCACGGGTCGGCGGGCTCGGCGCCGCGGCGCTGAAAAAACTTGAGCTCGCCCGCGCGCTCGCCACCCGGCCGCGGCTGCTGCTCGCCGACGAGAGCCTTGGCGGGCTCGACCACGCCGAGATGGAGCGCGCCGCCGACATGCTCGGCAGCATCCGCGCCAAAATGGGCATTACCATCATCTGGGTCGAACACATCATGGGCGTGCTGATGCGGGTGGTCGATCGCGTCATCGTGCTCGATCACGGCGAGAAGATCTTCGAGGGCGCGCCCGCCCAAGCGGCGATCGATCCACGCGTCACCGAAGTCTATCTCGGCAAGGCGAAGGCTTAAGCCGATGCTGTCGCTCGCTTCAGTCTCCGCCGGATACGGGTCGTTCCAGGCCTTGTTCGGCGTGTCGCTCGAGGTGCCCTCGGGCGAGGCAGTCGGTGTGATTGGCCCGAACGGCGCCGGCAAGACCACGTTGATGCGGGTCATCTCCGGTTTGATTCCGCTTCGCGAAGGATCGATGTCGATCGA
>CAZNTY010000210.1:0-7333 GCA_964576085.1 uncultured Undibacter sp.
TCGGATCGGCATTTTCGCCGGGCGAGGATTGAAGCTCGCGCGCATCGGGCACGAACTGGCGGGCGATCGGGTCGTTCGGGTCGGCGCGGTCGATGAGCGCGGTGAGCGCTTCGGGAACGGTCACGGCGTAGCGTGCCGCAACGTCGTCCAGTGCGGCCTTGTCGGCACCTTGCGCCAGGCCCCGCTCGACCAGTTGCGCGATGTCGCGGATGGCTTTCATCGTCGTCCTCTTCAGGTTTCCGAGGGTTGCGCGACGGTGCTCCAGAGCACCTGCTCGATGCGTTGTGCGCCGCTCAACAGCATCACCAGCCGGTCGAAGCCGAGCGCGATGCCGGACGCTGGCGGCATGTGCGTCAGCGCCGCGAGAAAATCCTCATCGACCGGATAACGCTCGCCGTAGATTCGTTGTTTCTCCACCATCGCCGCCTCGAAGCGCCGGCGCTGCTCGGCGGCGTCGGTCAGTTCGGCAAAGGCATTGGCCAGTTCGACGCCGCAGGCATAAAGCTCGAAGCGCTCGGCGACGCGCGGGTCGCCCGGCTTGGCGCGCGCCAGCGCGGCCTGCGTGATCGGATATTCGCACAGGATGGTGGCGCGGCCGTTGCCAAGGTGCAGCTCGATGCGTTCGGCCATCACCCGGCTGAAAATATCGCCCCAAGTATCATTGGTGCCGGATGAGACACCGGCGGCCGTCGCTGCAGCGGCGAGCCGGTCGCGGCGCCCCTCGCCGCTTTCGAGCGTCGCCAGCAGGTCGATGCCGGCATGGCGCATGAAGGCCTCGGCGACCGTCAGTCGTTCCGGTTCCGCGAACGGATCGGCGTCGTGGCCGCGAAATGAGAAGAGCGTCGCGCCTGCCGCTTGCGCCGCTACGGCGAGCAGCGCGGCGCAGTCCGCCATCAGTACCTCGTAATCCTCGCGCGCGCGGTACCATTCGAGCATCGTGAACTCGGGATGGTGCAGCGCGCCGCGCTCGCGATTGCGGAATACGCGGGCGAACTCGACGATCTGGGTCTCGCCTGCCGCCAGCAGTTTCTTGCAGGCGAACTCCGGCGAGCTGCGCAGATAAAGCGTATGGCGTTCGCCGCCCGGCCCGATCAGATCGCTGGCGAAAGCATGCAGATGCGTCTCATTGCCGGGCGAGATCTGCAACACCGGCGTCTCGACCTCGACGAAATCGTTGGCGGCGAACCAGCCGCGCAATGCCGTCGTGATTTGCGCCCGCGCCTTCAGAAACGGCCACCGGTCGGCGTGGCGATCTTTATCGAAGCCTGGCAAAGTGCGTTTCGACAAGGCTTTTCCACCACGTTGAAGGGCTGGCATCTGGCCGCAGGATGGGTATGGTGCGGCCCCGAATCCACGGCCCGTCGTTATCCTGGGGCCATCCGCCATCTAAGGACCCGAACCTGTGAAAGTCATCGCCAGTTCTCTTCGGAAAGGCAATATCGTCGATATCGACGGCAAGCTCTACGTCGTGCTTCATGCCGAGAATTTCCATCCCGGCAAGGGCACACCGACGACCCAGGTCGATATGCGCCGGATTTCCGATGGCGTGAAGACCGCGCAACGCTACAAGACCACCGACCAGGTCGAGCGCGCCCACGTCGAGGACCACAAATACTCCTTCCTCTACCAGGACGCGGACGGCTTCCATTTCATGAACCAGGAGAACTACGAGCAGGTCCAGGTTCCGGCCGACGTGATCGGCGACCAGGCGGTCTATCTCCAGGAAGGCATGGAGGTGACGCTGAGCATCCACGAGGGCATTCCGGTGGCCATCGAGCTACCGCAGAAGGTGACGCTCGAGATCGTGGACACCGAGCCGGCAATGAAAGGGCAAACCGCGTCGGGCTCATTCAAGCCCGCCAAGCTCTCGAACGGCGTGCGCACGATGGTGCCGACACATATTACTGTCGGCACCCGCGTCGTGGTTTCGACCGAGGACGGCTCCTACACCGAGCGCGCCAAGGACTGAAAGCCGCGACAATTTCTCCCGAACCCTTGGCATCGCTTGGTTCGTCGCGATAGTTTCATCCGCAGACGGGGGTTGTGGGAGTCGCTTTTGCTGTTGCAGCGCTTCGGTTCGATCGCAGCCCTGCTCGTCGGCGTCGCCGGATTTGATCCGGCCTTCGCGCAGGATTTTCAGCATCCGCGCATCGTGCTCTCGAAGGTCGATTGGGACGCGGCGGCACGATCGATCGTCGGCATGCCAGGCGCGGCGTCCGTCGAAGCCTTCGCGGCCCTCAACGAGGCCGTCGGTTCGCGTTTCCCCGGCATCGAGAAAAGCACCGTCCCCGTCCTGCTGCCGATGGATGTTGCCGGGTTCCGCGCCGATCGCGATGCCGGAAAGCCGGATGCCACAACATCGAATAAGTACTTCGGAGACTTTGCGCCGTCGAAATTCTTCCTGCCCGGTCCGGCGGGCTACGACGTAACGTTCTGGATCGACCCGAAAGATGCTGGCTTGAAGTTCAGCTATCCGAAGCCGATAGAAGTCGAGATCGGCGGCGCGGCCTACATTTACGATCTCGACCCGCCGAACCATCAGGAGACTTTTCCGCCGCCGAAGGAGCTGGCCGACAAGTTTCCCGGTCTGCAACGAATCCTGAGCGAGAATCACGTCCGCTATGCCTTCGAGCGGTTCGGCGTACCCTATGTCGTCGACATCCAGTGTTACGATCGCCGGCCGTCGCGCAAATATCTCGCCTGCCGTGAAGCCGATCAGGTCGCGCTGCGCGTCCTCAATCAACTGCAGACGGCGGGAGGAACGCTCGCGCCGATCGCCGGGCCGACCTTCGACCTCAGCCGCCCGGAGACGCCGTCGGGCGATTTCACCTATCACAGCCCCGGCGACCTGATCGAAAACTCAGGCTGGAGGAAGATGCCGGGTCGCGTCGACTACAATGTCTATGCGCGCATCCGCTTCCCGTTCACCAACGCCCCCGGTTACGTCAAATCGCAGTCTTTCATGCCGTGGGGCGACTGCTACCGCACCGGCCACAGCGGCCGCATCGGTCGCAAGGACGCGCAATATCGCTGCAAGGTGAATGGCAAGCCGCTGGTGTTCAACGAATCCGCGCCGGAAAACTGGACCTATCCATGGCGCGACAATTTCTGCGAATGGCGCGATTTCCTGGTCGGCCAATGCCCCGGCGGCTATGGCCATCAGGGCGAAGACATGCGGCCCTCTTACTGCGTGCTCGACAACGAGGGCGCCGACCGCTGCCTGCCCTACCAGCACACCGTCGCGGCGGCGCATGACGGCCTGATCTGGCGCGCGCCCGGCAATCTCGGCGCCTATATCGTGTGGAACAGCGCCAACGAGCACGTGCGCGTGCGCTACCTGCACATGAACCCGAAGATGATGGACGACGACGGCCTCGTGACCGGCCGTGTCGTGTCGGAGGGCGAAACCATTGGCAAGGTGGCCGACTGGGGCGATTACCAGAACGGAACCTCGTATCACATCCACTTCAACCTTCAGGTCTTCACCCGGATCGGTTGGGTCTGGGTCAATCCCTACATGACGCTGGTCGCCGCCTATGAGCGGCTGATCGGCGCGCGCGGCCGGGAAATCAAGCCGGGCGAACCAGACCCGCCAATCCCCGACAAGAAGCCGATCGTCCTGCATCCACCGATCGGCGACGCCTCGGCGCGCAGCGAAACTCCGGTGCCTGATGTTCGCCCGTCAATCAGGCCGGAACCGCCGAAAAAGAAACGGCACCGCCGCCACCGGCGTCATCATCACAACGACGACTAGCTCACGGGACCCGTGGTCGCATCGTTAACGTCCGCGTTAGGCTTGATGAAAAGCCGCGGTGGCGGTCGATTGTCTGCCTGGAGCGGACGAATATGATGCCACGATGAATCGATTCCCGGCAATCAACCGGCGCGGTCTGCTGGCTGCCGTCCTCAATGCCGCAAGCTTCGCCTGCGCCGGCCCTGCTTTCGCCAGGCCGGCGAAAAAATCGGCCCATGCGGCGCACGAAAGCTTCGCACAGTGGGTCGCGCAATTCCGCCCCCGGGCATTGAGCCGCGGCATCTCGGAGAAGACCTACGACCGCGTGATGACCGCGGTGAAGCCCGACACCAGCGTTTATGCGCTCGACAAGGCGCAGCCCGAATTCACCGAGCAGATGTGGCAATACATCAACCGGCGCTGCTCGGAATGGCGCGTCAACACCGGCAAGGCCCGTAATAAGGACTACGACGCCCTGCTCCGGCGCGTCGAGCATGATTATGGCGTCGACCGTTACGTCATGCTCGGCCTGTGGGGCATGGAGTCCTCGTTCGGCGACGTGGTCGACAATCCCAAATACATGCGGCCGGTCATCCCTGCGCTCGCCGCCCTCGCCTATGGCGAGCCGCGCCGGCGCCGTTACTGGGAGCAGGAACTGCTCAACGCGCTCACCATCGTCGACAAGGGCTGGGCCGAGCCCTCCGGCATGATCGGCTCCTGGGCCGGCGCGATGGGCCACACGCAATGGATGCCGGAGGTGTGGCTGCGCATGGGCGTCGATTACGATCATGACGGCCGCGTCACGCCGTTCGGCAAGCCCGACGATTCGCTTGCCGGCACCGCGCGTTATCTGGTGGAGCGCGGGCAATACCGACGTGGCGAAGCCTGGGGCTGCGAGGTCAAGGGCGCGACGTCGCGTCTTGCCGACAACCGCACGCGGCGCACTTACGCCAAATGGCGCTCGCTCGGCGTCACGCGTGCCGACGGCAAGGCCTTCGATCGGCCCGAGGATCTGGCGCGGCTCTGGCTTCCGGTCAACGGCGGTCCGGCGTTCCTGCTCGGCCAGAATTTCTTTGCGGTGCGCTCCTACAATCCGTCCTCGAGCTACACGCTCGCGCTGCTGCATCTCGGCGACCTGATCGCCGGCGGCGGCCATTGGATACAGGAATTCCCGGGCGGCGAGCGGCCGCCGACGCTGGAGGAGGTTAAGGAAATCCAGCGCCGCCTGAATGAGCACGGCTTCAAGACCGACGGCGTCGACGGCCGCACCGGAAGCGATACCGTCAAGGCCATCCTGGCGTTCCAGAAGAAGGTCGGGATGGAGCCGGCCGACGGCTACGCCGGGCTGAAGGTGCTGGCGAGGTTGCGTCAGGCGCCGTGATCCGGTTGGATGGCCGCCAACAGGACCGGCGCATGAGCAAAGCCCGACGGCGCATCGCCGCCGCAATGTCCCGCGAGAGCGTTTAGCCGCATGGCCGAGCCGATCCTCGTCGTCGATGGCGTCAAGGTCGCGTTTGCAACGGCGGAAGGTCCGATCGTCGCCGTCGACGGCGTGTCGTTCGCGGTCATGCCCGGCGAATTCGTGTCGGTGATCGGCCCCTCGGGCTGCGGCAAGTCGACCGTCTTCAACGTGATCGGCGGGCTGCTGACGGCCCACGAAGGCCGGGTTGCCGTGTCCGGCGAGACGATCGCCGGACCGCACCGGTCGATCGGCATGGTGTTTCAGGAGGAATCGACCTTCCCGTGGCGCACCGTGATCGACAATGTCGCCTTCCCGCTCGAACTGGTCGGGATGGCGAAACCGGAGCGCCTGAGCAGGGCGCGGCACCTCATCGCGTTGGTCGGACTCGACGGTTTCGAAAACCGCTATCCGGGCGAACTCTCCGGCGGCATGCGCCAGCGCGTGTCGCTCGCGCGCACCCTCGCCTCCGAACCGGCAATCCTGCTGATGGACGAACCCTTCGCCGCGCTCGACGAGCAGACGCGGCTGCTGCTCGGCGACAAGGTGCTGCAAATCCAGCAGCAGTTGAAGCAGACCACGCTGTTGATCACCCACAACATCACCGAGGCGGTGCAGATGTCCGACCGCATCCTGGTGATGACCTATCGTCCGGGCCGGGTGAAGCGCATCGTCGATATCAGGCTGCCGCGGCCGCGCGCGTCGGATATCGTCGGCAGCGACGCCTTCGGACGCTACGTTGCCGAGATCTGGAACGACCTGCGCGAGGAAGCGAGCCGCGGCATGAAGGACGAGGAAAGCCACGCGCTGCACCGCACGGAATCGAAGCGATGAGGGCGTTCGCCCGTCGAGCCTATGCGCCCCGGCTCACCGGCGTCCTCTCGATCGTGGTCATTCTCGCCCTTGCCGAAGCCATGATCCGCGCCGGCCTGCTCAACCGCTTCATCGTGCCGCCGCCCTCGGAGATTGCCGGCAGCTTCTACCGTATCGTGATGGAAGAGCACGTCGTGCGACGCTTTTTCGTCACGGCTGCGGAGTGCCTGGTCTGCGGCGTCATGCTCACGGTGTTCGGCGTGATCGGCGGCGTGGCGATGCAGCGCTTCGCCCTGCTCCGCCGCGCCTGCGAGACCTGGATCGCGGCGCTTGCCGCCGCGCCGATCGTGCTCGCCTATCCGCTGTTCATGGTGATCTTCGGCCGCAACGCGGTGACGATCGTCATGATCGGCTTCGTCGCCGCATTGCCGCCGGTGATGCTCAAGACCATCGAGGGCATCGCCAGCGTCCGCAAGGTGCTGATCGACGTCGGCCGCAGCTTCAATCTCACCCCGATGCAGCAGTTCTGGAAGATCGAGTTTCCCGCGGCGCTGCCCGTGGTCTTCACCGGGCTGCGACTCGGCCTGGTTTTTGCGCTGATCAACGTGGTCGGCGTCGAGTTCCTGATCAATTACGGTGGTCTCGGCCAGCTGATCGAGGACTTGGCCGAGCGCTACGACCTCGCCGGCACCTATGCCGCGATCTGCTTCGTCATCCTGGTGAGCGTGGTGTTCTTCGTGGCCCTGGAGAAGATCGAGCGATGGCTGAGACCGGTCGACTGACGGACAGGCCGACACTGCCGTTTGGCGCGGTTGGCTTGCTGCGCGTTGCGCTCGTACTGGCGCTGCTGGCGGCATGGGAAGCGCTGTCGCGCTCCGGCCTGCTCTATCGCGACGTGGTGCCGTCGCTGATCGCGATTGGACACGCGCTTGTCGGCTTACTGTCGCAGCCGGACTATTATCGCCACCTCGCCGTCACAGCCGGTGAAATCCTCGCCGCGCTGGCGATCGGCGGCGGCAGCGGCGTCGCTGTCGGCATCCTGCTCGGCGCCAACCGCTTCCTGTCGAGCGCCTACGAGGCCTTCCTCTATTATCTGGGACCGACGCCGAAGATCATCTTCTTCCCGGTGATGATCATGTGGTTCGGGGTCGGCCCGGAATCGAAAATCGCCCTTGGCGCGCTGTCGTGCTTCTTTCCGGTCGCGCTCGCGGTCGCGGCCGGCATGCGGCAGATCGACCAGGTGCTGATCCGCGTCGGCCAGAGCTTTCGCGCCAATACCCGGCAGATGGTCATCAAAATCTATCTGCCGGCCATGCGCTATCCGGTCA
>CAZNTY010000211.1:0-11206 GCA_964576085.1 uncultured Undibacter sp.
ACGACGCCGGCGTGGCCGCCGCGGTCGGTGCCGACAGTGTGGCTGCATCGCGCCGGTGCACCGACATCGGCAGCCCGCCCTCCGGCCGCAGCGTGAGCCGGCAGACTGGCCGCACCGCGTGGCCGGGTTTGAGGCGCAGCCGGAAATGCTGGGCGAGGGTGGCAAGGCACAGGATCGCCTCGGTCAGGCCGAACGACAGGCCGGCGCAGACGCGCGGCCCGATGCTGAACGGGACATAGGCGAACTTGGAGATGCGCTCGCCGCTCTCGCCGAGGAAGCGCTCGGGGATGAAGTGATCCGGCTTGTCCCAGAGGTTCTTGTGCCGGTGCAGCAGCCACGGCACCACCAGCACGATGGCGCCGCGCGGGATGCGGAACGTGCCGAAATATTCGTCACGCAGCGCCTCGCGCGGCAGGATCGGCACCGGCGGATAGAGCCGCATCGCCTCCTCGAACACCGCGCGCGTGAAGACGAGCTTCGGCATGTCGGCGAGCGTCGGCGGCCGGCCGCCGAGCACGTTCGCCAGCTCACCGTGGAGCTTTTCTTCCGCCTCCGGTGCCTGCGACAGCAGGAACCAGCTCCACGCCATGCTGTTGGCCGTAGTTTCGTGGCCGGCCATGAACAGCACCGCGATTTCGTTGCGCAGCGCCTGCGGGTCGAGCGGCGCGCCGGTATCCGGGTCGCGCGCGTCGAGCAGGCGTTGAATCACCGAATCCTCGTCGCCGCCGCGCGCCGCGCGGTAGCTTTCGATCACGTGGTCGAGCACGGAATGGATGCGCCGGATCGCGCGCCGCAGCGCCGGGCCGTACCAGCGAGGCACCCAGTCCGGCAAGCCGAGCAGGGAGAGCAGGTCGATCTGTCCGATCAGGCGCTGATATTCGCTGAAGCCGTCGACGACCTGCCGGGCGTAGTCACGGCCAAGCCGGCGTCCGAACAGCGCGCGGCAGATCACCTCGGCGGTAAGCGTGGCGGACTCGGCGAGGATGTCGAGGGTGGCACCGTCGGATGCCGCCCAGCGCGCGCGCACCTCCTCCGCAGCCTCCACCATCACCGGGGCAAAGCGCGCGAGCTGTGAGACGTGGACGATCGGCGCCACCATGCGGCGGCGCTTGCGCCAGGTCTCGCCGTCGCTGACGAACAGCCCGTCGCCGAGCAGAGGCTCGAGCGAATGGCGCATCTGCGGCGCCTTGCGCTCGAAGCTCGCGTTCTTGAGGCTGAAGGCGAATTGCACCGACTCGGCGCTGTTGCAGGTGAACACCTCGCGCATGAGGATGCGCGAGCGGCCGAAATCATTGGTGAAGGATTCCTCCTCCCACATCTCGAGCAGGTTGCGGCTGCCGGCCAGCAGTCGCTGCCACACCCAGGGCGGCTGCGCGAAACGCGGCGGAAAGGGAGGGATCACGTCGGCCAAAGGTCACCCGCGACGAGACGGCGCAAGTCTCGCTTGCGCATTGCCGTCCATCCTTAGCGTAAATGCGGCTTTTCTGCCACGAGGTGGATGGGTTGATGAAAACGGGCGCTGCTTAAAAAGCTCCAATGTCAGTCCGGGATGCCGCGAAGCGGCAGGCCCGGAATCCATAGTCCGCAGTGCTGAGGTTATGGATTCCGGGTTCGCTCGCGAAGCGAGCGAGCCCGGAATAACAGCAAGACCTTCTTAATGGCCTGCTACTACCGGAACGAGACGCGGCCGTCGTTATAGCGCCGGCGCACCGGGGCCGGGGCGCTTCGCGGCCCGCCGCCGAAGATCCATTCGAAGAAATCGCCGGGCCCACCGCGCGATTCATACGTGGGGCCATAGAGGCCAGGCGCGACCCGCACGGGCTTCGCCGACGTGTTCGGCGGGCGCTCCATCGGGATATCGGCCACTTTGCGTTCGCCCTTGAGGATCGCGATCATGCGGGCGTCACGACCATAGACGTCCTCGCGGAGTTGCAGCTTGCCGTCAGCGTCGACGAACGCGGTCTGATAGGTCAGGTGAACCGGGATGAACTTCGACTGCGGGAAGTTGATGTTGATCTCGCTGCCGCCGAACATCCGCTCGATCTTCGCGGTCGTATAATGCTCCTCCGGCATCACCAGTGACAGCAGCTTCTCGGCATAGACCAGCGGATCCTGCACGCGCATGCAGCCGTGGCTGTAAGCGCGCTTGTCGCGCGCGAACAGATATTTGTCCGGCGTGTCGTGCTGATAGACCAGGAACTTGTTGGGGAAATTGAAGCGGATGCGGCCGAGCGCATTGGCGGCGCCGGGCGGCTGATAGATGTGCACGGTGCCGTCGGCATCCTGCGTCACCTTGAGGCCGATGCGGTCGAGCGCCTCGGGGTCCTCCTGAAGGGCGGGCAGATATTCGGTCTCGATGATCGACGGCGGCAAGTTCCAGGTCGGGTTGACCGTGATGAACTTCATCTGCGCGGTGATGAGCGGCGTCGGCTTGCCGGGCTGCCCGACCACGATCTTGGTCGTCCAGTAAACACTGTCGTCCTTGTACAGCGTCAGCCGGTAATCGGGGATGTTGACCACGACGTGGACCTGGCCGAGGTCGCGCGGCAGCCAGCGCCAGCGGTCGAGATTGACAATGATGGTGTCGACCGGGTCGCCGATCTTCGCCGTGCTTTCGGAGGCGCGCTCACCGTTGAGCGCGCGGACCGTGTTGGGCCCAAGATTGCCGTCGGCGGTGAGATCGGCGCCGGTCTGGAACGCCTTGACCGCATCGCGTACCGCGTCGTCATAGACCGGACTGTCACCGCCGATCTCGAGCCGCTTGCGCAGCGCGACGACGCGCTCGTCCTTCATGCCGGAGCGGAGGATTTTCCCCTCCGGGATATGCACGACCGGCCGCGCCTTCGGCTCCGGCTTCTTTTCGGCGAGCCTGCCGGCGCGCACGTCCGCCAGCGCCTGCTTCAGCTTCTGGTAGGCCGGGAACTGCGGCTCGAAGCCGTCGAGCGTCGCGGCCATGTCGCTGCTGCCGGCGAGCGTCTTCAGGATTTCGGCGGCGTCCGGTTTCGGCGCGTCATAGAAGATGTCGGCGGAGACGCGGCTCCAGGCCACGCGGCCATTGAGCGCGTGGCGCGCATAGGTCAGCACCGCGGCGGTGAGCTTGAGCTCGGCATCGGCCTGTGCGGCGGGATCGCCGGCGGACTTGAAGTCCGGAACGGGATAGTCGGCCGGGTCGAGGCCGTCGCGGTCGACATGGGCGAGATAGCCGATCGCCGCCTCGGCGTTCGCGTTGGCATCGGCGCCGGTGGTCCACAGCGGCGCGAAGTCGCGGCCGCGATAGAAGGCTTCGACCGCGCTGCGCTCGTTCTTGCGCGGGAAGATGCGGTCGAGCTTGCCGCCGACGGCGTCGCGCAGCCTGTCGGCAACGAGCGTCGTGGCGCTGCTCGGTGGCGTCGAGACCTCGGCGAGCGGCTTGCTCTCGGCAGGAGTGGCCGCCGCGGCTGCTGGCGCCGTCGGCTTCGCCTCCTCGGCCTTGGCGGCGGGTGTGGAGAAATTTGGCTGGATATCGGCGTCGGTCGGCATCGCGGCGTCGCCAATGGGCGGGATGGGAGCCTCCGCCGTCTGTGCGTTCAGGCCCGAGGCTGAGAGCAGCAGGCCGAGCGCGGTGCCCGCCAACAGAGAAGAAACGCGAATTTTGCGCACGGCATTCTCCCAAAACGACGAGGCAGGGCGCCCCAAGTCCATAACACTTCAGCGGGCCAATAGTCCCGTGAAGTTGTTTATTTCATATCAATGGCCGTCGGATCGACGGCCATTGTGTCTATTTTGCACAGGGTTCCGCGCTGTTTATGCGGCCTGGGCCTTGGCCTTGCTTTGCAGCACGAAATCGTAGCGCACTTCGTAGAAGGGCTCATTGAGCATTTCGCCGGTCGGGGTTTTCCCACCTGACTTTTTCGTGAATTCGACGATCAGAGGCTCCTTCACCCCATAGACCACGTCGCTGTCGATGTACTCGTCGCCCTTCTGGAAGAGATGAGTGACGACCGGGTGGTAGCCCGGCGCGCTGACCGCGAAATGGATGTGCGCCGGCCGCATGTGGCTGATGTTGGTCTTGTTCATCAGCTCGCCGACCGTGCCGTCCATCGGAATGGTGTAGGCGATCGGCGCCACCGTCCGTACCGCGTAGGAGCCGTCGGCCTGCGAGTGGTAGATGCCGCGCATCCAGGGCTCAGTGGTGCCCTTCTGCGATTCGTAAAAGCCTTCGCCGTCGGTCTGCCACAGGTCGAGCACGGCGCCGGCGACCGGCTTGCCGTCGAGGCCCCGCACCGTGCCGGTGACGAAAGTCGGGATGCCGGGCGCGTCCTTCGCCATGTTGCCGCCATGGCCGATCTCCGGCGCGCCGGCGACATGGAACGGACCCTCGACGGTGGTCGGCGTCGCGCCGGTCGCCAGACGATTGTTGATGGCGTCGACCAGCATGCTCACGCCCATCACGTCGGAGAACAGGATCACCTCCTGGCGCTTGTCGTCGCACATTTTGCCGGTGCGGGTGATCCAGTCGATCGCCTTGAACCATTCTTCGCCGGTCGGCTCGATGTCGCGCACGAAAGCGTGGAGGTGCTTGATCAACGATTGCATGACCTGGCGCAGCCGGGGATCCGGGATGTCTTGCCAGCGTTTGAGCACGATATCGGTGAGGTTTTGTTCGGTGACATAGGGCATGGGGTTTCCCTCCGAGGGCGCCTCTCCCGCCATTGCGTCGGCATCAGGCGCTTTAAATATTGCTGTTTCGCGTGACTCTATCGGCGCTCGCCCTAGTCAGGTCAATAGGCTAGGGCGCGCCCACGGGAACGGCTGGCATTTTCATGGGTTGCAAGGCGGCAGAAAAAACCGGGCTCCACAAGGGAGCCCGGCTTAGTCAACCGGCGTGGGGCCGGTGTCTTCCAGAGGGGAACATGCTGTGCACCGATGAGTCTGGGAGGATACGCCGGCGCAACAGCGACACCCGCACTATGATCGGCGACCGCGATGCAAACAATGCGTCGAGCCGCATGTCAGCCATGCCGAACCGACAGCGCGCTCGTGCCGCATTGTGACGTCTTAGAATTTCCAGCGCTGCGCGTTGGCGACGAGGAAATCGCGAAACACTTGCACCCGCGCCACTGACTTTAACTCTTCCGGGTAGACGAAATAGGCATCCAGCGCGAGCGTGTCTTCCTCGCCGAATAGCTGCACCACGCCGCCATTCTCCTCGACCAGGTAGTCTGGCAGCATCGCGATGCCGAGGCCCCGCTGGCAGGCGCGCACCACGCCGAGCACGTTGTTGGTCGTGAAGACCGGAGTGCGCTCGCCTTTGCCGTTGCGGCCTGCCTCCAGCAGCCAGCGTCGATTCTGCCAGTGTGCCGGCACGACACTGCCGCCGAGCAGGATAATGCGATGACGGTCGAGCTCCTCGTGACTTTTCGGCGTTCCGAAACGCTTGAGATAATCCGGCGATGCATAAGCGTGGAAGTGAACCGAGAACAGCTTGCGCTGGATCAGGTCGGGCTGCGTCGGCTGGCGCAGGCGAATGGCGACATCAGCCTCGCGCATCGCCAGGTCGAGCTCCTCGTCGGAGGTCAGCAGCATCACCTGAATGTCGGGATAGAGGTCAAGAAATTCGCCGAGCCGGGGCGTCAGCCAATGCACACCGATGCCCTGGGTGGTCGAGACTCTCAGCTCGCCGTTCGGCCGCTCGCGGCTGTCGGTGAGCTTGGTCCGCGCAGCCTCGAGCTTCATGAAGACTTCGTGCGCGGTCCGATAAAGCAGCTCTCCCTGCTCGGTCAGGATCAATCCGCGCGCATGGCGATGAAACAGCGCCACCGACAGCTCGGATTCGAGCGCCGATACCTGCCGCGACACGGCCGACTGCGAGAGCCCGAGTCGTTCACCGGCATGGGTAAACGATCCGGCCTCGGCCGCGGCGTGGAATACCTTCAACTTGTCCCAGTCCATCGAGGTGCCGTTGGCCATGGTCTATTCCGCCGCGTCCCGGCGCTCCTCGCGGGCGTGCAGGAATTTCTGCGCCTCGAGCGCGGCCATGCACCCCTGGCCGGCGGCGGTGACCGCCTGGCGGAAAACATCATCGGTGACGTCGCCGGCGGCGAACACGCCCGGCACCGACGTTGCGGTCGAGTATCCCTTGGTGATGATGTAGCCGGACGGCTTCATCTCAATCTGTCCGGCGAACAGCTCGGACGATGGCTGGTGGCCTATCGCGATGAAGACGCCGTCGACGGCCTTTTCAGTGATGCTGCCGGTCCTGATGTTTTTCAGCCGGATCTTATTCACCTTCAGCGGATTGTCGCTGCCGAGCACGTCCTCGAGCACGGTGTCCCACACCACGTCGATCTTCGGATGCTTGAACAGCCGGTCCTGCAGGATCTTCTCGGCCCGGAAGCTGTCGCGCCGGTGCACGACCGTGACCTTGCTGGCGAAATTGGTGAGGAACAGCGCTTCCTCGACGGCGGTGTTGCCGCCGCCGACCACAATCACCTCTTTGTTCTTGTAGAAGAAGCCGTCGCAGGTCGCGCAGGCCGAGACGCCATAGCCCTTGAACTTCTGTTCGGAAGGCAGGTCGAGCCAGCGCGCCTGGGCGCCGGTCGCGATGATCAGCGCGTCGGCAAGATAGATGTCGCCGCTATCGCAGGTGAGACGGAACGGCCGCTGCGACAGCTCGGCCTTGACGACGGTGTCGGTGACGATGCGGGTGCCGACATGCTCGGCCTGCTTGAGCATCTGCTCCATCAGCCAGGGGCCCTGGATGACATCGGCAAAGCCCGGATAGTTCTCGACATCGGTCGTGATGGTGAGTTGACCGCCCGGCTGGATGCCTTGGATCAGCACCGGCTCCAGCATGGCGCGCGCGGCATAGATCGCGGCCGTATAGCCGGCGGGACCGGAACCAATAATCACGACCTTGGCGTGGGTGGTTTTCGCCATAATCACTGCGCCCCCTGGCTGAATCGGGCCGTTTCTCCAAAGACGGAGCGGCTCTCTTGTCGCCGTTCTATCTATAGGCTCTGTCGAGCTATGCAAGAAGCGCAACCCCGCAGGTGCGCCACTCAATGGCTACCGCGCCGGGCTCGGCCCCCACGCAATAATGTTTCGCGTAACTTTATTTCGCGCTATGGATGATTCAGGTCTTTTGTGGAGCGCCCATTGCCCGCCCGCCTCGACGCCATTGATCGTAAGATCCTCAAAGAGCTGCAAGCCGATGGCCGCATGACCAATGTCGAGCTGGCGCGCCGGGTCGGCATCTCGGCGCCGCCCTGCCTGCGCCGGGTCCGGGCGCTGGAGGAAGCCGGCTACATCAAGGGTTTTCGCGCGCTGCTCGACGAGAAGCTGCTCGGCTACGAGGTCGTCGTGTTCGCGTTCGTGCATCTGTCGAGTCAGGCCGAGGCCGACCTGCAGGCGTTCGAGAAATTTGTCCGCGCCCAGCCGCTGGTGCGCGAATGCTGGATGCTCTCGGGCGAGATCGACTTCATCCTCAAATGCGTCGCGCCCGACTTGAAGACGTTTCAGGCTTTCGTCGAGAAGCTGACCGCGGCGCCCAACGTGCGCAACGTCAAGACGTCACTGACGCTGCGCAACTCGAAGGACGAGGCCATGGTGCCGATGGACGATTAGCGACCTCTGGTCATCTCAGGCGGTTTCGACGCTGCAGCAGCGCCGCGCATCAACCCTTTAATCGCGCTGATTACCTGATGTCATTTTCCGAAATCCGCGCTACCTTTAGCAGACTCTGTAAAAGTCCGATTTTTAATGGCCGGTTGCCATGAATAGGAATTGATAAACGAACAATACTGCGGCTTTGCCGTAAATATGAGGCTGCCGTTGATCCGAAGCAATGTCCAACCATGACGTTCGACGAGACGCGCTAAATCGCGACCCGACAGAGTCTTCATATTGCTATTTCAATGACACGATCTTTTACGCCGGAGCTGGCCGCTTCCACTTCAACGGACAAGCATCCCTCGATCGCTTCCCGCAAATTTTTCATGAGCGTCAAGAGTCTCACCTTGAGTAACACAGCCAGGAATTGCAGGTACTTCAACCCAGTACCCGCCTTCCTCGGCTTCATGTAAAATCGCTTTAATCTTCAACTTACCGCCACTCCACCTTCTTGACCTCATAGGCCTTGGCGCCGCCGGGCGTATTGACTTCGACGGACGCGCCCTTGGCCTTGCCGATCAGCGCCCGCGCGAGCGGCGACGTGATCGAGATCTTGCCTTCCTTGGCGTTGGCCTCGGGCTCGCCGACGATCTGCCACACTTTCTTCTCGTCGGTATCCTCGTCGACCAGAGTGACGGTCGCCCCGAATTTGATGGTGTCACCGGACAGTTTGGATACGTCGATGACGTCGGCGCGCGCGAGCTTGTCCTCGAGCTCGGCGATGCGGCCTTCGTTGAGCGACTGCTGCTCCTTGGCGGCGTGATATTCCGCATTCTCCGACAGGTCGCCGTGCGTGCGCGCGTCGGTGATCTGCTGGATGATGCGCGGCCGCTCGACGGCCTGGCAATGTTTGAGCTCGGCTTCGAGCGTGGCATAGCCGGCGGCGGTCATCGGAATCTTGTCCATCGTCTCATCTCCTCCTGGCGGCCGTCGCCGAGCAGAACCCTGCGGCTGACGCCAAGCGTAATTCGACTCCGGTCGCGGGTTGGCCGCGCTCCGGAGCCTTGAAAGTCCAACCGGGAAACCGCTCGACCACGGCCGATTGTCCACGCCGCAATCTTGCCGGTCCCGGCTCAATTTTAACGCCGTCAGGAACGCCGCGCCTAACGGGAGGTTCCCTTCAGGCCCGGCCGCTGAAATAGCTCTGCAACGCGCGCACCTCGAGGTCGCCCCCCAGGTAGGCTTTGATTCCGCGCGCCGCAGCGACGGCCCCTGAAAGAGTGGTGTAGTAGGGGACTTTATGCAAGAGGGCTTCCCGCCGCAGCGAAATGCTGTCGGCCAGGGCGGCGGTTCCCTCGGTGGTGTTGAAAACGAGCTGAACACCGCCGTTTTTGATGGCGTCCACGATGTGGGGCCGTCCCTCGAGCACTTTATTGACCTTGGCGGCCTCGACCCCATGCTCGGCCAGGTAGCGCTGGGTTCCCGACGTGGCGATGGCCTTGAAGCCAAGGGACGTCAGGAGCTTCACCGCGCCGAGCACCCGCGGCTTGTCGGTGTCCTTGACCGACACGAACACCGTGCCGGAGCGCGGCACCAGGGTGCCGCCGCCAAGCTGGCTCTTGGCGAAGGCAACCTCGAACGAACGGTCGAGCCCCATCACTTCGCCGGTCGACTTCATCTCCGGGCCGAGCACCGTATCGACGCCGGGGAAGCGGGCGAACGGGAAAACCGCCTCCTTGACCGCCTGGTGCGTAAGCACCGGCGGCGTGAGCTTGAACGAGGCGAGGCTTTCCCCCGCCATCACCCGCGCCGCGATCTTGGCGACCGGGATGCCGATCACCTTGGCGACAAAGGGCACCGTGCGCGAGGCGCGCGGATTGACTTCAAGAACATAGATTTCGCCATCCTTGATCGCATATTGCACGTTCATCAGGCCACCGACCCTGAGGGCGAGCGCGAGCGCGCGGGTCTGTCGCTCGAGCTCGGCGATCGTCCTCTTGTCGAGCGAGAACGGCGGCAGCGCGCAGGCGGAATCGCCGGAATGAATACCGGCTTCCTCGATGTGCTCCATGATGCCGGCGATGAAGGTATCTTTGCCGTCGGCAAGACAATCGACGTCGACCTCGGTGGCGTCCGACAGATAGCGATCGATCAGCAGCGGGCTTTTCTTCGACACGACCAGCTCCGACGGCCGGTCGAGATCGGAGGTGAGGCGCGCGAGATAGCGCTCGAGCTGTGGCGCGTCGCGCACGATCTCCATCGCGCGTCCGCCAAGCACATACGACGGCCGGATTACGACCGGGAAGCCGATCTGCTCGGCGACCTTGCGTGCCTCCGCAGGACTGGTGGCGATGCCGTTCTGCGGCTGGCGCAGCTGGAGTTTGTTGAGCAGTGTCTTGAAACGATCGCGGTCCTCCGCGAGATCGATCGCGTCGGGCGACGTGCCGAGGATCGGCACCTTGGCTTTTTCCAGCGCGTCGGCGAGCTTGAGCGGGGTCTGACCGCCGAACTGCACGATCACGCCGTGCAGTGTGCCGTTGCCGCGCTCGCAATCCATGATCTCGAGCACGTCCTCGGCGGTGAGCGGCTCGAAGTACAGCCGGTCCGAGGTGTCGTAGTCGGTCGACACCGTCTCCGGATTGCAGTTGACCATGATGGTCTCGTAGCCGGCGTCCTTCAGGGCAAAGGCGGCATGACAGCAGCAATAGTCGAACTCGATGCCCTGGCCGATGCGGTTCGGCCCGCCGCCGAGGATCGCGACCTTCTTGCGATCGGAGGGCCTCGCCTCGTTCACCGGCGAGCCGGCGAACGGCGCTTCGTAAGTCGAATACATGTAGGCGGTCGGCGAGGCGAATTCGGCGGCGCAGGTATCGATGCGCTTGAACACCGGCCGCACGCCGAGCGATTGCCGCTTCTTCGTCACTGCGTCGGCCGCCTGCCCGGTAAGCTTGCCGAGCCGCGCATCGGAAAAGCCCATCGCCTTGAGGCGGCGGAAGGTCGCGGGGGTGGCCGGCAGGCCTTTCGTTTTGAGCTCCGCCTCGGTGTCGATGATGCCGCGCATCTGCGCCAGGAACCAGCGGTCGATCCGGCAGGCATTGTGGATCAGGTCATCGGGTGCGCCGAGACGCATCGCCTGCGCGACCTTGAGCAGACGATCTGGTGTGGGTGTGCCCAAAGCCGCGCGGATCGCGTTCTTGTTGTCGGCGTCGTCGATGCCCTTTGCGGCGTCGAAGCCCTCGATCGCGATCTCGTCGAGGCCGGTAAGGCCGGTTTCGAGCGAGCGCAGCGCCTTCTGCAGGCTCTCCTGGAAGGTGCGGCCGATCGCCATCGCCTCGCCGACCGACTTCATCGAGGTCGTCAGCACAGGGCTCGCGCCGGGAAACTTCTCGAAAGCGAAGCGCGGAATCTTGGTCACGACGTAGTCGATGGTCGGCTCGAACGCCGCCGGCGTCGCGCCGCCGGTGATGTCGTTGGCGATCTCGTCGAGCGTGTAGCCGACCGCGAGCTTGGCCGCGACCTTGGCGATCGGGAAGCCGGTGGCTTTCGAGGCCAGCGCCGAGGAGCGCGACACCCGCGGATTCATCTCGATGATCACCAGCCGCCCGTCGGCCGGATT
>CAZNTY010000212.1:0-3080 GCA_964576085.1 uncultured Undibacter sp.
GATGTTGGCGAACGGACCGCCGTGAATGAACGCCGGCGTGCCCTCCAGCGTCTGCACCAGGTTCGGCGCGATCGCTTCCTTGAGCAGCGCTGTCATCGCGCCATGCGCGTTGAGGTCCTTGGCGCGGATCGGTTTGCGGTCGCGAGTGTAGGCGACGATGATCTGGCCGAGCCGCTCCTTGAGGTCGTCGAGATCCTTGGCGAGGCAGAAGATCGCCATGACCTCCGACGCCACCGTGATGTCGAAACCGGCCTCGCGCGGATAGCCGTTGGCGACGCCGCCGAGCGAGCAGACGATCTCGCGCAGCGCGCGGTCGTTCATGTCCATCACGCGGCGCCAGGTGACGCGGCGCGAGTCGATGCCGAGCGCGTTGCCCCAGTAGATGTGGTTGTCGATCAGCGCCGACAGCAGATTATGCGCCGACGTGATGGCGTGAAAATCGCCGGTGAAATGGAGGTTGATGTCTTCCATCGGCACCACCTGGGCGTAACCGCCGCCAGCGGCGCCACCCTTCATGCCAAACGACGGGCCGAGCGACGGCTCGCGCAGCGCGCACATCGCCTTCTTGCCGATGAAGTTCAGCGCGTCGGTGAGACCGACCGTGGTCGTGGTCTTGCCCTCGCCTGCCGGCGTCGGCGAGATCGCGGTGACCAGGATCAGCTTGCCGTTCTTCTTATCCTTGAGTGACTTGATGTAGTCCATCGACACCTTGGCTTTGTAGTGGCCATACGGCTCGAGGTTTTCCGGCGCGATGCCGAGCCGTTGCTGGGCGATATCAATGATCGGTGTCTTCTTGGCTGCTTGCGAAATTTCAATGTCGGACTTCGGATTTTGATGCTGCGAGGCGGGCATGGGATTTTCCGTTGAAAGGGTGATGAGCCGGCAAATTCAAAATAGAGAGGAAGAAATCAGGTGAACCGCGCTTTCACGGCGAGATTGACGGATTTGGCCCAGTCGCCAGCGTCGACCTTCTTGCCGTCGGCAGGCTGAACGCGCGTAATCTTGAAGCGGCCATCCGCGCAAACGACCGTGATGCCGTCGCCCTCCACGGCAACCACTTCGCCGAGCTTGCCGCCGATGCCTTTCGGATCGCGCGCCGGCAGCGGCTTGACGTCGAAAATCTTGAGCGTCTTTCCGTCGAGCGTGGTCCAGGCGCCGGGGGCCGGATTACAGCCGCGAATCAGGCGGTCGATCTGCTGCCACGGCTTGCCCCAGTCGATCCGGGCATTGTCCGGACCGCAGCGGCCTTCATAGGTCGCCCTGCTCTCGTCCTGCTTGATGCGCGGCGCCTTGCCGGCTTTGACGAGATCGACACTTTCCAGCATCGCTTCGACGCCCATCGGAAACAGGCGGTCGAAATAAACCGTGCCGAGCGTATCGGTGTCACTGATCGGCGTTTTCTTCTGGAGTAGGATGTCGCCGGTATCGAGTCCGTTGTCCGGCCAGAAAATCGACAGGCCGGTTTCCTTCTCACCCTTGATGATCGGCCAGTTGATCGCGGATGCGCCGCGATAGGCCGGCAGAAGTGAGGGGTGATACTGGATCGAGCCGCGAGTCGGGATATTGAGGAACTCCTCAGGCACGAACAGCGTGACGAACGCCATGACCTGCAGGTCCGGCTTCAGCGCCTTGAATTCCTCCCAGACTTTCGGATCCTTGTAGGAAGATGGCTGATAAACCGGCAGTTTGGCAGCGAGTGCGGCCTCCTTGAGGGGATCGGCCTTGGCGCCCGGCTTCTCCGGTGCAACATAGACAGCAATCACGTTCTCGCCGCGCTTCAGGAGCGCTTCCAGCACAGCCTTGCCGAAGGCCTGCTGGCCATGGACCACGATACGCATTTCTGACATCTCCCCAAAATCAGACAGGTCATGCCTGTAAAAACTGGCATCCAGCAATCACATCGATCGTGGTGATTACTGGATCGCCCGCTTTCGCGGGCGATGACAGCCGTATTACGCCGCCTTTTCCTTCTTCTCGGGGGCGCTCAACGCGCCGGAGGACTTGATCTCGGCGATCTCCGTCGCCTTGAAGCCGATCACGTCCTTCAGAATCTCGTCGGTATGCTCGCCGAGCAGCGGCGAACGCTTCACCTCCGTGATCGAATCGGACAGCTTGACCGGATTGCCGACCGTCAGGTACCTGCCGCGTGTCGGATGGTCGACTTCGACCACCGTGCCGGTCTTGCGCAGCGACGGCTCCTCGGCGATCTCTTTCATCGACAGAATCGGTCCGACCGGAATGTCCAGCGGATTGCAGATTTCCATGACCTCGAACTTGGTCTTGGTCATGGTCCACTGCTCGATGGTATTGAAAATCTGCCGCAGTTTCGGCAGCCGCGCCGTCGGCGTGGCATAGTCCGGATCGGTCTTCCATTCCGGCTTGCCAATCACGTCGCAAATCTTCTCCCACACCGGCGCCTGCGTGATGAAATAGATGTAGGCGTTGGGATCGCTCTCCCAGCCCTTGCACTTGAGGATCCAGCCCGGCTGGCCGCCGCCAGAATCGTTGCCGGCGCGCGGCGTCGCTTCGCCAAACGGAACACCTTCACCGTATTGGCTGTATTCTTTGAGCGGTCCCGCCTTGAGCCGCTGCTGGTCGCGCAGCTTGACGCGGCAGAGGTTGAGCACACCGTCCTGCATCGCGGCGAGCACCTTCTGGCCGCGGCCGGTGCGGTTACGCTGGTAGAGTGCCGCGACGATGCCAAGCGCGAGATGCAGGCCGGTGCCACTGTCTCCGATCTGCGCGCCGGTGACGAGCGGCGGACCGTCTCGAAAGCCGGTGGTCGACGCCGAACCGCCTGCGCACTGGGCAATGTTCTCGTAGACCTTGCAATCCTCGTAGGGACCGGGGCCGAAGCCCTTCACCGAGGCGACGATCATGCGCGGGTTGAGCTTGTGGATGTAGTCCCAGGTCAGGCCCATGCGGTCGAGCGCACCGGGCGCGAAATTTTCCACCAGCACGTCGCATTTCTTGATCAGTTCGTCGAGCACGCGCTTTCCCTGCGGGTGCTTGGAATCGATGGTGATCGATCGTTTGTTGTGGTTGAGCATCGTGAAGTAGAGCGAGTCCGCGCCCTTGAC
>CAZNTY010000213.1:0-4980 GCA_964576085.1 uncultured Undibacter sp.
AATGCACGGCGGTGAAGAAGCGGGCAAAGCGCAGACCTGCCGGCCATTGCCAGATCGGCCGGTCGCGCATGGTCAGGTCCCAGGAGCCGACCAGCGCATCGACGCGGCCGACCAGATTGTCGACCGGCAGCATGCCGACCCCGCCCGAGCGGAGCGGCACGCGACTGTCGGCGGAGTTGTCGCGGTTGTCGCCCATGACGAACACGTGCCCGGGTGGCACCGTCATCTCGTCGATGTTGTCGAGCGGTCCGTCGACCATCATCTTGAAGATCGGATGTGTGCGACCCCCCGGCAGCGTCTCGATGTAGCGTGCCGCCGGCGCCGAGAGGCCGTCATCACTCTTGACGAGGCCGGTGCCGTCGGACTTGAGCGGAAGCAGCGTCCCGTTGATCGAGACGCGGCCGTGATGCAGCGCAATGCGGTCGCCCGGCAAGCCGATCACCCGCTTCACCCAGATTTGGGACGTGTCGCCGGGCCAGCGGAACACCACGACGTCGCCGCGCTTCGGCAAGCTCGCCAGAACATGCCGGCTTTGCGGCAACTGAATGAACGATGGCAGCGACGCCGTGCCGTAGCCGTAGGGGAATTTGGTCGCCAGCAATTCGTCGCCGATCAGCAGCGTCGGCTCCATCGAGGCCGAGGGCACGTAGAACGGTTCGGCCAGCGCGGTTTTCGCTGCCATCGCGATCAGCACGATCACGACGAGATCGACGGTGCCCTTGAGCCAGTTCGGGATTCTCATTACGGCAATCTTCGCGGCGTCAGGCCGTGCCGCCCACGGTGATACGGTCCATGCGCAGCGACGGCTGGCCGACGCCGACCGGAACGCCCTGGCCGTTCTTGCCGCAGGTGCCGATGCCCGGGTCGAGCGCGAAGTCATTGCCGATCATGGCGATGCGATGCAGGTCGGTCGGTCCGTTGCCGATCAGCATGGCGCCCTTCACCGGCGCGCCGATCTTGCCGTTCTCGATCCGATAGGCCTCGGTGCACTGGAACACGTATTTGCCCGACGTAATGTCGACCTGGCCGCCGCCGAAATTGACCGCGTAGAGGCCATTCTTGACCGAAGCGATGATCTCAGCCGGATCATGGGTACCGGCAAGCATATAGGTGTTGGTCATGCGCGGCATCGGCACGTGGGCGTGGCTCTCGCGTCGTCCGTTGCCGGTCGGCTTCATGCCCATCAGCCGTGCGTTCTGGCGATCCTGCATGTAGCCGACCAGAATGCCGTCTTCGATCAAGACGGTCTTGTTGGTCGGCGTGCCTTCGTCGTCGATCGAGAGCGAGCCGCGCCGCTGCTGCATGGTGCCATCGTCCACCACCGTGACGCCCTTGGCGGCGACGCGCTGGCCCATCAGGCCGGCGAAAGCCGAGGTCTTCTTGCGATTGAAGTCGCCCTCGAGGCCGTGGCCGACCGCCTCGTGCAGCATCACGCCGGGCCAGCCCGGCCCGAGCACCACATCCATTTCGCCGGCAGGGGCGGGAATCGCCTGCAGGTTGAGCACGGCCTGTCGCACTGCTTCATCCACCGCGCCGTGCCAGGCGCTGACGTCAATGAAACGCGCATAGCCCTCGCGGCCGCCGAGTCCATAGCTGCCGCTTTCCTGCCGGTCACCTTCGCCGGCGATCACCGAGACGTGGAGCCGCACCAGCGGCCGCACGTCGCGATAGCTCTGGCCGTCGGCGCGCAGGATCTCGACCACCTGCCAGGTCGCTGCGATCGAGGCGGATACTTGCCGCACCCGCGGATCCTTGGCGCGCGCATAGGCGTCGATTTCGGCCAGGAGCTTCACCTTGGCCTCGAAGGCCGGCTCGCCGAGCGGATTGTCGTCGCCATAGAGCTTGCGGTTGGTGCGGCCGGGCGCGTCGGCATAGGTGCCGGAGTAGCCGCCTTTCACCGCGCGCACCGCCTCGGCCGCGCGCGCGATGGCGGCTTCCGACAGGTCGGAGGCGTGCGCATAGCCGACCGCCTCATCCTTCACCGCACGCAGCCCGAAGCCTTGCGCGGTATCGTAGGTCGCCTGCTTGAGCCGGCCGTTATCGAACAGCAGCGCCTCCGACTGGCGATATTCGAGGAACAGTTCGCCATCGTCGGCGCCCTCGAGTCCGCGCTTGATAAGTCCGCCGACACGATTGCGGTCGAGACCGCTGCGGTCGATCAAGGATGAGATGGCTTTCTGGTCCATGCGGGATGCTCCGGAACCAGCCAGACATAGGACTTGGGCAATGCTTTGGCGAGGGGCAGGGGGGCTACAAGGCGTAGTTCCTGCCCGCATTGCCCTTGCGGTCGAGCGCGTTGCGCACCGCCCGCGCCAGTACCGGCAACTGGTAGGGCTTACGCAGCACCGCGAACGGACTGCGGAGATCGTTCAAGGCCTGCGAATAGCCGGTGGTGAGAAGCAGGCCAATGTTGCGATATTCCTTGCTGACGTGCTGTGCCAGCGCCAGGCCGTCGAGCGGGCCGGGCATCACGATATCAGTCAGCACCAGGTCGATAGCGTCGCCGGATTCCAGAATCTGCAGCGCCTGTGTCGCCGAGTCGGCGGTGATCACCGTGTAACCGATCTGCTCGAGCATGGCGGCCGCAATGCCCTGCACCTCGGCATTATCCTCGACCAGCAGCACGATCTCGTTGCCGCCGACGACGCCGGAGCCCTGGTCGTCCCGCAAGGGACCCACCGACTCCTCGCTGCGCGGCAGATAAAGCGTGACCTTGGTGCCGATGCCGACCTCGCTCGTAAGCCGGACCGTGCCACCAGCCTGATGGACGAAGCCGTAAACCTGGGAGAGGCCGAGCCCGGTGCCCTTCTCGATGCTCTTGGTGGTGAAGAACGGGTCGAACACCTTGGGCATGATCTCCGGTGGGATGCCGCCGCCTTCGTCCTCGATATCGATGGCGACAAAGTCCCCGCGCAGCTGATCGATCGCGTGACGGCCTTCGATCGTTTCGTTGTGCGCCGTGATGCTGATGCGGCCGCCTTTCGGCATCGCGTCGCGGGCATTGACCAGCAGATTGATGATGGCGACTTCGAACTCGTTGACGTCGATGGTCACCGGCCAGATCTCGTTCGGAATGACGACGTCGAGATTGATGTTGCCTTTCGCGGTCGTGGACAGGATATCGCGGAACGCCGCGAAACAGTCGGCTAACCGCACCGTGGTGCGGTTCAGCGACTGGCGCCGCGAGAAGGTCAACAACTTGCGGGTCAAGCTCTCCGCCCGGCTTGCGGCGAATTCGATTGCCTCGATCGCGCGCTTGTCTTTAGGGTCGGTGAGCCGCTGCTTCAGGAACTGGGTATAGCCGGTCACCACCATCAGCATATTGTTGAAGTCGTGCGCGATGCCGCCGGTGAGCTGGCCGAGCGCATCCATTTTTTGCGCCTGGGCGAGTTGCTCCCGGGTTCGCTCCAGCGCCAGTTGCGCTTCTCGTCGCTCGGTGATGTCGCGCGTGATCTTTGCGAAGCCCGTCAATTTTCCGGCCTCGTCGTAGATCGGATCGATCACGACGTTGGCCCAGAAACGGGAGCCGTCCTTGCGCACCCGCCAGCCTTCGATCTCGCAACGTCCCTCGCGAGCAGCTTGGGCCAGCAGGCGCTCGGGCAGGCCGCTCGCCTGGTCCTCGGGCGTGTAGAATTTACGGAAATTCTGCCCAATGATCTCGTGCGCGGTATAGCCTTTGGCGCGCTCGGCGCCGGAGTTCCAGCTCGCGATCACGCCTTCGGGCGTGATCTTGAAGATCGCATAGTCGGTGACGGCGCTCAGCAGCGTGCGAAATTCACGCTCGCTCTCCCGCAGGCGCTCGTCTCCCTCCTCGAGCTTTTGCGAGAGCTGACGAAGCTGCTCTCCGGCGCCGTGTTCCGTAGTCGTCTCCATCCCCGAGAATACCGGCCGATCGTTCATGGCCTATCCAGGCCGCCTTGGGCCCCACGAACCTGAATGACCGCACACACGCGCAAGAATCCCCCGTCGCGAAACACCGATGAAAACAACGCGCGGCGGCAACAAAAGTTCCAGCCGACGGATCGGGCCGCTTCCCTTGCGAGGCTACCGTTACCACGAAAACTGCACCGAAACCTCGGCGATCGGGTCGAGGGCATGAGTCAGCGCGGTTTCATCGTGGTCCAGCATGATCGGCGGGGTAATCGAGCCGATAATAATGATGTCGCCCGCTGCCAGCGTCTCGCCGAAGGCGGCCAGCGTATTGGCGACGTGGGCGACGATGTCAGGCAATTTGCCGGTGAGCGCTTCCGGATCGGTGGTCGAGGCGGCTTCGGCGCCGCGGCGGATCAGCCGCGAAGTCAGGCCGGCAACGCTCGCGCCTGCCCGTGTCGCGCCGGCCAGCACCACGTGCCGCTGATAGATATCGTCGGCGATCACGGCGTCGAGATTGTCCGGGGTCGGCGGCGGGTCGAAATCGGCGAGCTCGATCGCCGGCAGGATTTCCTTGACCGCCGTGGCGGCCGTTTTCGCGGTCGCCCCGCCCGTGAGGCTGATCGCCATGCGCGCCGCGATCTCGCATTCGGCGACCGGCCTCGTCCACCCGGCGAACGAAACAGCCGAGCCCGACAGCAGCAGAGCCCGCTGCATCAGGTAGCCGACGGCCGGCGCCGCGAGGCCGAGTCGCTGCATGACAGCCGAGGCGCCCAGGCCCACCTTCCAGCCGAGCGGCTTTTCGCCCGCCGCGATGCGCTGGCGCCGTGTCGCGAGCTGCTTTTCCATCCCACGCGCGATGCGCGGATCATCCCAGGGATTCATTGTCTTACCCTCTCCCCTTGTGGGGAGGGTAAAGCAAGAATGCTGCGTCGTGGTGCAATCATTTGTGGCTCTCCGGATGTACCTCGTAGCCGGACTCCTCGATCGAGCCTGCGCCCATCCAGCCCCACACCAGCACGACATCCTCATTCGACGTGTTGTTGAAGCCGTGCCAGCAGCCGCGCGGCGAATAGACCACGTCGCCTTCCTTCGACGGCGTGTCGCCGT
>CAZNTY010000214.1:0-1893 GCA_964576085.1 uncultured Undibacter sp.
GAGGCCGGCAGCCGTATCATCGTGTCGCCGAACTACAATGAAAGCGTGGTGCGGCAAACCAAAAAGCTCGGGCTGGAATCGTGGCCCGGCGTGCTGACGCCGTCCGAGTGCTTCGCTGCGCTCGGCGCGGGCGCCGACGGGCTCAAGCTGTTTCCGTGCTCGGTGCTGGGACCGGCCGGGGTGCAGGCGCTGCGCGCGGTGCTGCCCGCCGGCGTCAGGTTTTATGCGGTCGGCGGCGCCGGACCGGCCAATTTCGCGCAGTGGCGTGCCGCCGGCATCGAGGGCTTCGGCATCGGCTCCGCCCTCTACAAGCCGGGCGACAGCCCCGCCAAGGTCGAGGCCGCGGCGCGCGACATCGTGCGCGCCTATGACGCCGAATACGGCGGGCGCTGAGCGCCTTGTTGTTCGCTGGGCCGGTGATTACAACAGCCCGCCAGGGACAGTACCGATGAAGAAGACCACCGACGCCCCCACGCTGGCCGATCTGCGCAAGGAGATCGACCATATCGATGAGGAGATGCACAAGCTGCTGATGCAGCGTGGCGAAATTATCGACCGCCTGATCGAGTCCAAGAAGACCAACACCAATCAGGAGATCGGCTCGGCGTTCCGCCCGGCCCGCGAGGCCGACATGATGCGCCGCCTGGTGAAACGCCACAAAGGCATCCTGCCGCTCGACACCGCCGAGAGCATCTGGCGCGTCATCATCTCGACGTTCACTTACGTGCAGGCGCCGTTCTCGGTGCACGCCGACCTCACCGCCGGCGACGCGCTGATGCGCGACTCGGCACGCTTTCATTTCGGCTTCACCGTGCCTTTCGTGCCGCACATGGGCGCAGCCGGCGTGGTCGCCGCGGTGTCGGGCTCCAAGGGCGATCTCGGCCTGGTGCCGGCGTTGGCGGTCGCTTCGTCCGGCGCCTGGTGGAGCGCGCTCGAATTCGACACCGCGCCCAAGATCATCGCGCGCCTGCCGTTCGTCGAGCGCGCAGACCATCCCGCCGCGCTGCCGGTGTTCGTGATCTCGCGCGTCGCCGCCGACGCGATGGTCAACGAAGCCTCGGTGTGGAGCATCCACGTGTCCGGCTGGGGCGCCGGAGCGGCGCAGGCACTCTCGACCATGGCCGATTTCATCGCGGTGCCGGACTCGGCATTCGACGGCGCGGCCCTGCTGGCGACGACGCCGGAAGGCAAGGACTTCGAGGAGGTCCGTCGCGCGCTCGTTAACGCCGGCGCGACGGTGCGCTCCTCGGCCCTCGTCGGCAGCCATGCAACCCGCTATACGGTTGGCGCCTAGAATGGTTCTGTCATTCCGGGGCGGCGCGAAGCGCCGAACCCGGAATCCAGCAGCATGCCGTGTCGCTTCTGGATTCCGGGTTCGCTCGCTGCGCTCGCGCCCCGGAATGACGAAGAAGGATTTGACATGCCCGCCAACCGTCCGCAGCCGCGCCCCGGCGTGCTCGACATCGCGCCCTATGTTCCGGGCAAGAGCAGCGCGCCCGGCGCGGCAAAAGTGTTCAAGCTGTCCTCGAACGAGACGCCGCTCGGCCCATCCGAGCAGACAGTCGCGGCCTATCACGCGGCCGGCGGCCACCTCGAAGAATATCCGGACGGCTCCGCCTCGGCGCTGCGCGAGGCGATCGGCGGCGTATTCGGCCTCGATCCCGACCGCATCGTCTGCGGCGCCGGGTCCGATGATCTCCTCAACCTGCTGGCGCGGGCCTATCTGCGCGACGGCGACGAGGCGATCCATACCACCCACGGCTTCCTGGTCTATCCGATCGCGACGCTCGGCACCGGCGCGACGCCGGTGGTCGCGCCGGAGAAGAACTACACCGCCGACGTCGACGCGATCCTCGCGCGCGTGACGCCGCGGACCAGGGTCGTCTTCCTCGC
>CAZNTY010000215.1:0-5953 GCA_964576085.1 uncultured Undibacter sp.
GCCGACGCGCTCGCCGGCCGCGACGACGATGTCGCCGATCTTGAACGCGGCCTCGCCGGCGTCTTTCAACGCGGCAACGACCTTGTCGGCTTCCTGCGCGGCAACGACCGCGATCATGCCGACACCGCAGTTGAACGTGCGCAGCATCTCACTCTGCGTGATGGCACCCTGTTGTGCGAGCCATTGGAACACTGGCGGAACGGGAATCGCGGCGAGATCAATACGGGCGCCGACGCTAGCCGGCAGCACACGCGGGATATTGTCGGGGAAGCCGCCGCCGGTGATGTGGCACAAAGCCTTGACTGCTTTGGTCTGGCGGATCGCCATGAGACATGATCTGACGTAGATGCGGGTCGGCGTGAGCAAGGCTTCGCCGAGCGATTGGCCTGGGCTAAAAGGAGCGGGCGCCTCCCACGCCAAGCTGGATCTCTCGACGACCTTGCGCGCCAGCGAGTAGCCGTTGGAATGAAGGCCGGACGAGGCGAGGCCGATCAGCACGTCTCCGGCCGTAATGTCCGTGCGCGGCAGCAGCTCGTTGCGTTCGGCCGCGCCGACCGCAAAACCGGCAAGGTCATAATCGTCGCCGCGATAAAGGCCCGGCATCTCCGCAGTTTCGCCGCCAATCAGCGCGCAACCGGCCTCCTTGCACCCTGCCGCGATGCCTTTGACCACGGCCGCTCCCATAGCTGGATCGAGCTTGCCGCAGGCGAAGTAGTCGAGGAAAAATAACGGTTCGGCGCCTTGCACGACGAGGTCGTTGACCGACATCGCGACCAGGTCGATGCCGATGGTGGCGTGATGGCCGGTCTCGATCGCGATCTTGACCTTGGTGCCGACCCCGTCGGTGGCGGCCACCAGCACCGGATCTGTAAAGCCGGCCCGCTTGAGATCGAATAATCCGCCGAACCCGCCGATCTCCGCATCGGCCCCAGGCCGCGCCGTGGCCCGCACCAGCGGCTTGATCAGCTCCACCAGCCGGTTGCCGGCGTCGATGTCGACGCCGGCCTGCGCGTAAGTGAGGCCGCGATTTGGCCCTGCCATGAAAGCCCCTCGTTCGCGGGGGTCCTACGTGGAAAACGCATGAGTTGCAACGGCATGGCCGTCGTTATACTCGATCTTCAAATCAGCGCGCGTTCGGTTTCGATAGGGCGGGGCGCGCGCATGGCGAACCGGGGCGCCTGGTCTTGAGCATTCCGAACCTCATCACGCTGGGGCGTATCCTGCTGGTGCCGGTCGTGGTGTGGGCGATCGTGTCCGGCGCCATGCTGACGGCGTTCGCGCTGTTCCTGGTCGCCGGCGTCAGCGACGCCGTGGACGGCTATCTCGCCAAGCGCTTCAAGATGACCTCGGAATTGGGCGCCTATCTCGATCCTTTGGCCGACAAGGCGCTGATCGTCTCGATCTATGTGACGCTGGGGATTGCAGGGAATATTCCGCGCTGGCTGGTCATTCTGGTGGTGTCCCGTGACATCATGATCGTCGGTGCCGTGATGCTGTCGTGGCTGATCGGCAGTCCGCTCAAGGTGAAGCCTTTGGTGGTGTCAAAGCTCAATACCGCAGCGCAGATCGTTTTTGCCTGCGTGCTGCTCGGCTCGCTCGGGCTGAATGTCGATGCGAGCGATCTCATCATCGTCTTGATGGGATTGGTGGCCGCGCTGACGCTGCTGTCGATCGCCGCTTATCTTGCGGAATGGATCCGCCACATGAATTCCGTGGCAGCGGGACAGTGAGCCGAGCGCCGCAGCGCAAGGCAGGGTCGGGCGAGGCGGGGGCCATCGGGCGCCAAGTGCCGTTCTGGCTTGGCGCCTTCATCATCCTCGTCCTGGCGCTCTGGCTGCTCAGCGACATCCTGCTGCCGTTCGTGGTCGGCCTTGTCATCGCCTACCTGCTGACGCCGCTCGCCGATCGGCTTGAACGTATCGGTATCAGCCGGCTGATTGCGTCGCTGCTGCTGGTGACAATCGTGGTGTTGGCGTTCGTTTGGGCGATCCTGCTGATTGCGCCGCTGCTCGGCGGCCAGCTTGCCTCCTTCATCGACAATGTTCCCGGCTATATCGCGCGCCTGCAGACACTGATCACGGACCCAAACCGTCCCTGGCTGCAAAGGATCGTCGGGGGCAGCTTTAACGCCGATAAATCCATCAGCGACCTCGTTGGCCAGGGCATCGGGTGGCTCACGAGCTTCCTGCGCTCCCTGTGGTCAGGCGGCCGCGCATTGGTGTCGCTGTTCTCGCTGATCGTCGTTGCGCCGGTGGTCGGCTTCTATTTCATCTACGACTGGCACCGGATGATCGCCCGTGTCGACGGCTGGATCCCGCTGCATCAGCGCGACACCGTGCGGCAGCTTGCGCGCGAAGTCGACGCGGCGATTTCCGGCTTCGTCCGCGGTCAGACCGCGGTCTGCCTGATCCTCGGTTCATTCTACGCGATCGCGCTGACACTGAGCGGACTGAACTTCGGGCTGCTGATCGGTCTGGTGTCCGGCATCATCACCTTCATCCCCTATGTCGGGTCTATGACCGGCCTCATTCTGTCGCTCGGCGTCGCGGTGGCGCAGTTCTGGCCGGAGTGGACGTCGATCGCGATGGTGCTTGCGATTTTCCTGGTCGGCCAGTTCATCGAAGGCAATATTCTGTCACCGAAGCTGGTAGGGGAAAGTGTCGGGCTGCATCCGGTCTGGCTGATCTTCGCTTTGCTCGCGTTCGGCTACCTGTTCGGCTTTGTGGGGTTGCTGGTGGCCGTTCCGCTGGCGGCAACCATCGGCGTGCTGGCGCGCTTCGCGCTCAAGCAATATCTGGCAAGTTCGTTGTACACCGGAGCTGCGGATTAGTTTGGCATGATGGCAGGCTCGCTGCAGTTGGTGCTTTCGCTCGGCCATGCCGAAAGCTTCGCGCGCGAGGATTTCATCGCCGGGACATCCAACGCGGCAGCCTTGGCGCTGATCGACCGCTGGCCGGATTGGCCGGACAAGATCATGGCGCTGGTGGGTCCGGAAGGCTCCGGCAAGAGCCATCTGGCGTCGATCTGGAGTGAGACGGCGGGCGCGCGCTTCCTGTCTGGCCGCGCGATCGAGGGTGCCGATCTGCCGATGGCTGTCTCGACCGGCGCGTTGGTGGTTGAAGACATCGACCGGTCCTCTATCGACGAAGTCGCGTTCTTTCACCTGCTCAATCTTGCACGCGAGGAAAGGGCGTATCTTCTTTTGACGGCTCGTACGGCGCCGACAGCCTGGCCGGTCTCGCTACCCGACCTCGCTTCAAGGCTGCGCGCGCTGCCGGTGGCGTCGGTTGCCGCGCCCGACGATGAATTGTTGCGGGCGCTGCTCGTGAAACTTGCGGCCGACCGGCAGCTTGATCTCGATGAGTCGCTGCTAAGCTATCTTGCCCATCGGGTCGAACGCTCTTTCGTTGGTGTCAGGCAGGCGCTGACACAACTCGATCAGGAGGCGATGCGCCGGCAGCGCCCGGTGACGCGCGCACTGGCCGCCGAACTGTTCCGAAATGGTGCAGTTTAACGGCATTTTCGGCCGTCATCCGATCGTCACCCAACTGTCATCTTTCAAATCTAGCGTCGGGGGCACAGAGGATAGTACTTTTTGCCATGCTCGAACGCGGGTCCACCCTGTTGCCCGACGACAGCGCCCCTGCCGAAAAGCCGACGCCGGCCGGCGAGGCGGAGCCGTCGCTGCGCGAATTGCCGGCGCGCTTCATCAATCGCGAGCTGTCGTGGCTGCATTTCAATCGCCGCGTGCTTGATGAATCGGCCAACGAGAACCATCCGCTGCTCGAGCGGGTGCGCTTTCTCTCGATCTCGGCCAACAACCTCGACGAGTTCTTCATGGTGCGCGTCGCCGGGCTCAAAGGACAGATTCGCGAGGGCGTGCTGACGCAAAGCCCGGACGGGCTGACGCCTGCCGAACAGCTTGCGCAGATTCGCGAGGCGGTCCTGCAGCTTGCCGGTGATCAGCAGAAACGCTGGCTCGAATTGCGGCCGGCGCTCGCCGTGGCCGGAATTGTGTTGACCGACAGTGCCGACCTGACGAAGACGGAGCTTGCGTGGCTCGAAGACCATTTTCTGTCTTACGTGTTTCCGTTGCTCACGCCGCTCGCCATTGATCCGGCCCATCCGTTCCCGTTCATCCCCAATCTTGGGTTTTCCATCGCCCTCCAGCTCACGCGGCAGAGGGATGGCAAGGCAATGAACGCGCTGATCCGCATGCCGCAGAAGATCGAACGTTTCATTCGTCTGCCGGCGGGCACCGGCCCGGCCATCCGCGTGATCGCGCTGGAGACCGCGACCTCGCTGTTCATCGGTCGGCTGTTCCCCGGCTATACCGTGAAAGGGCAGGGCGCATTCCGCGTGATCCGCGATTCCGAGGTGGAAATCGAGGAAGAGGCCGAGGACCTGGTGCGGCTGTTCGAGACCGCTCTCAAACGCCGCCGGCGCGGTTCGGTGATCCGGCTGGAACTCGACGCGCAAATCCCTTCCGAGCTTCATCAATTCGTGCAGCACGCGCTCGCTGTCGCCGATGACGAAGTATTCATGGTCGACGGTGTGCTCGCCCTCAACGAGCTGTCGCAGCTCACGGCACTGGGACGGTCCGATCTCGAATTCGTGCCGTATAACCCGCGTTACCCCGAGCGCATCCGCGATCATGGTGGCGACTGCTTCGCTGCCATCCGACAGAAGGACCTGATCGTCCATCATCCTTACGAATCGTTCGACGTGGTCGTGCAATTCCTGCAGCAGGCGTCGCGCGATCCGAACGTGGTCGCCATCAAGCAGACGCTGTATCGGACCTCCGCGGAATCGCCGATCGTCAAGACGCTGGTCGAGGCGGCCGAGGCCGGCAAGTCGGTGACGGCACTGGTCGAGCTCAAGGCACGCTTCGACGAGGAAGCCAATATTCGTTGGGCGCGCGATCTCGAGCGGGCCGGCGTTCAGGTCGTGTTCGGCTTCATCGAATTGAAGACGCATGCCAAGCTGTCGTTGGTGGTGCGGCGCGAATCCGGGTCGCTCGCGACCTACGTTCATGTCGGCACCGGCAACTATCATCCGGTCACCGCGCGAATCTACACCGATCTGTCGTTCTTCACCGCCGACCCGGACATCGCGCACGACGTAGCCTGCGTCTTTAACTATATCACCGGTTATGCCGAGCCCGACGATCTCGAAAAGATGGCCGTGTCGCCGCTCAATCTGCGCAGCCGCATCATGGGCCATATTGCGAAGGAGACCGCGAACGCCAAAGCGGGAAAGTCGGCTGCGATCTGGATGAAAATGAACGCGCTGGTCGACGCCGAGATCATCGACGCGCTTTACGATGCGTCCCAGGCCGGCGTGAAGATCGATCTGGTGGTCCGCGGCATCTGCTGTCTGCGGCCGGGCGTGCCGGGACTGTCAGACAATATCCGCGTCAAGTCGATCGTCGGCCGGTTCCTGGAACATGGCCGCATCTATTGTTTCGGCGAGGGACACCTGCTGCCGCACCCGAAGGCCGCGGTCTATATCTCATCGGCCGACATGATGCCGCGCAATCTCGATCGCCGCGTCGAGGTGCTATGCCCGATCCTCAATCCCACTGGGCACGAGCAGGTGCTCGGGCAGATCATGGTAGCGAATTTCATGGATAACGAGCAGAGCTGGAAGCTCTTGCCTGACGGCAGTTCGACGCGCATAACAGCCGCGCCGGGCGAGGAATCGTTCAACGCCCACAAATACTTCATGACGAATCCGAGCCTGTCCGGACGTGGCAAATCGCTCAAGGAATCCTCGCCCAAGAGCCTCACGCGCCGCTTCGAAAGCGCCTAGCCGCACGCGGCGATCGCCCGCGCCCGCGCAGGGCCGGCTGGATCACGGGCCGCCGGTCGGCGTCATCGACATCGGGTCGAACTCCGTCCGTCTCGTTATCTATGAGGGCCTGACGCGCAGCCCGACTCCGATCTTCAACGAG